>JAETPK010000040.1 GCA_021771265.1 Oscillospiraceae bacterium | reverse complement strand
CCCCACAGGATGGAGCGGGTGACCCACAGCACGCAGCAGGCCAGGAAGATGATAGCGGTGTACTTCTCGCCCTTGCTCATGGGGCCCAGCTCCTCATACTGCTTGCGGGCAAGGGAGATGTCCACAGGAGGCATTTTGTCGACCTTGAAGAACTTCACCATGTATATCCACATCAGAGGCACCAGCACAACGGTGAAGGGCAGGCCGATCTTCAGCCAATCCAGGAAGTTGATATCGATTCCGATCGTAGACTGGATCAGGCCTATGCCGGTGGGGTTGGTGGTGGTGCCGATGGTAGTAGCCATGCCGCCGATGGTAGCGGCATAGGGGATGGACAGCACCATGGCCTTCCGCAGGCCCTTGGCATCGTCGCCCAGAGTACTGGCGATAGCCAGCGCCACAGGCAGCATCATGACGGTGGCGGCGGTATTGGACATCCACATGGACACGAATGCCACGGCCAGAATGAAGCCCAGGATCAGGGTGGTGGGCTTCTTGCCGATCTTGGACACGATGCCCAAGCTGATGCGCTTATGCAGGCCGTGCTTCACCATGGAGCCAGACAGGAAGCCCACGCCCACCAGCAGGTAGCAGGTCTGATAAGCATAGTGCTTGAACAGCTGGATGTCGTTCTGGCCCTTGGCACCGGTGATGCCCATCAGGGGGAACAGCAAAATCGGGAGCAGTGCGGTGAACGGGATCGGCATCGCCTCAGTGATCCAGAAGATTACCATCAGCACCGTGACCGCCAGCACGCGCTGCGCGATCACAGGTGTTTCCGTGACTGCCGCCAGGCTGGCGGGGGTAGGCATGAAGCCGATGATCAGCATCGCCAGAATACCGACGATAAAGCCGATCTTGCGAACAGGATATTTACCCATTGAATCTCCTCCTCAGTCATACATTTTGAGAGTTTCTCCGGCCGAATTCGATAATATATAAAGCAAAAACAGTGCCACTTCTTTCCACTTTAACTGTTATTCACAACTTCTAAACGGATATATCCGTTTAGAAAACAACATCTTTGCGGTTGTTCCCCCGGGCTTAACAGCTTTTTGCGGAGCGCGTCCGGTAATTTGTTTCACCGTTACGCAACGTTGCACACAGAGACCAGGAGCGCGCTGCAACGCAGCGCGCTCCTTCCTTGTCTTCTCGCCTACGGGCGGGTGATGCCGTATTTTTTCATTTTACGCCACAGGGTCTGCCGGCTGCACCCCAGGGATCTGGCCGCATCCTCCATGGAGTCTGGACAATTCCGCAAGGCCGCCTCGATGGCGCTCCGCTCCCGGTTGTCCGTCTCCTCCGCCGGCACCCGGCGGGGCTGCGGCGCGCCCACGGAGCGGCGGCGCATGATCTCCGTCATGACGCCGCTGCTCACTTCGTTCCCGTTTTCCAACAGAATATGGACCCGCTCCGTAAAGTTTTGCAGCTCCCGGATATTGCCGTACCAGGCATAATCCCGCACCTGGGCCAGCATATCCAAATACCGCTTTTCCTGCTCCGCCGTGGTTTTTCCGCCGCAGAGCCTGCGGAAATACTCCAGACCCAGCAGCCGCACGTCGTCTCCCCGCTCCCGCAGCGGCGGCAGTTCCAGGTCCAGCACATTCAGGCGGTAATACAAGTCCTCCCGGAAGCGGCCCTCCATGGTCTCCTGGATCAAGTCCTTGTTGGTAGCAGTAATGATGCGGACATCCACAGGGATGACCCGGTTGCCGCCCACCCGGCGGACCTCCTTCTCCTGGAGGACCCGCAGCAGCTCCACCTGGGTCTCCCGGGGGATCTCGCCGATCTCATCCAGGAAAATGGTGCCGCCGTGGGCCAGCTCAAACAGACCCTCCCGCCCATTTTTGGAGGCACCGGTGAAGGCTCCCGCCTCATAGCCGAACAGCTCGCTCTCCAGCAGGTTGTTGCTGACGGCGGCGCAGTTGATGGCCACAAAGGGGCCGTCCCGCCGGGCGCTGGCATTGTGGATGCTCTGGGCAAACAGTTCCTTACCGGTGCCGGTCTCGCCGTGGATGAGCACCGCCGCCTGGGAGGACGCATAGCTGCGGGCGATCTGGATGGTATTTCGGATGGCCCGGGAATCTCCCACGATGTCATCAAAGGCGTATTTTGCCACCAGGCCCTTTTCGTGGAGCTTCAACCGGATCTTCTGCTCGGTGGTCTGCAGCTGCTTGATATCCTGGAAGGTAGCCACCACGCCGCGGATCTGCCCCTCCACCACGATGGGGATGCGGTTGGTATTGGTGAGGACCTTGCCGATCTCCATCATCTGGTTGGTCTGCTTGATGCCGGAGCGCAGCACATCCGGCAGCATCGTGTTGGGCAGGACCTTTTCCACCGGCTTGCCGATGGCGTCTGCCGCCCGGCAGCCCATGATCCGCTCCGCCACCGGATTCAGCACCTGGACCCGGCACTGGTCGTCAATGGACATGATGGCGTCATGGGTGAAATCCAGGACCGCCTGGTAGGTCTCCATCCGGGTCTTGATGGCCCGCTGCTTCTCCGCCTCCTCGTGCTGGATGCGGCTGATCTGTTCTGCCACCACCAGGGCGTTGGCAATGGTCTCCTCCGAGTTTTCCACCGTGATGTGGGGAAAGCCCAGCCCTCTGGAGGTAAGCTCCGTCCAGGCACCGCCGATGCCCACCACAGCGCCGTCCGCCATGGCGACGCGAACGCAGTCCCAGCAATCCTCTAGTGTTTTGAAAATATAGTTTTTTGCCTGAATGTCCAGCATCTGGCACATCTGCATGACTTCATCGCTGAGGGGGTCATAGGTGAAAAAAGCGATGAGTCCCGGCGTATGGAGTCCCCGGTCCTTCAGCATCCGCAGATAATCCGTCAGGGAATTGTTCAGGCCCACCACCTTGAGGTCCGTGGTCTCCTCCACGATCTGCTGGGTGCCTTTCCGGGAGATGATGACCTTGGCTCCCTTTCTGGCCAGAGCCTGGGCGCACTCCACGATCTCCCGCCGGCCATTGGAGGCCACGAAAACATCTACTTTCTGACCCCGCTCCTTAATGATGGCCCGCGCCTTTTCCGCCAGTTGATAGGTAGGCGCCATCATGCAGATCTCCTGCACCGTTTTTACTCGTTTCCAGTCCAGCTGCTGTTGCATACGTTTCACCCCGTTATTTACATATGAAACAAATATAGCATGTTTTTTGTCGAAAAGAAAGAGGAAGCGCAAAAAAAGGACTGCCTGGCGGGCAGTCCTTTTTTGACGCTGCGGTTTTACACGCAGGGAGCCTTTTTGTACAGGGGCGTCAAGTGGCTGACGATGTTGGCGTGTACGTTGGCCTGGATGAGCTCCACAGCCTCGTGGAGCACGTCGTTGTTGATGCCGGTCTCCACGCCCATCTCGCTCATCATGTTCAGCACATCCTCCGTGGCCACGTTGCCGGCGGCGCCGGGGGCAAAGGGGCAGCCGCCGAGGCCGCCGGCGGCGGACTCGAACTTGTGGACACCCAGCTGCATGCACACCAGGGTATTGGCCAGGGCCAGGCCCCGGGTATCATGGAGGTGCATGACGAACTTATCGGCGCCAAACTGCGCCACCAGCGCGCTCATCAGGTCATAGGTGCGCTTGGGGTTGGACATGCCCACGGTATCGGCGATCATGACCTCCTTGCAGCCCTGGTCCAGGCCGAACTGGACCATTTCCGCCACCCGCTCAGTGCGGATCTCCTCGCCGAAGGGGCAACCCAGTGCCGTAGCCAGCGCCAGACGGAAGCTCATCTTGTCGCCGTACTGTCCAATGAGGCCCTTGAACTGCTCCAGAGACTCGGCGGGGGTGCGGCGGACGTTGGCCATGTTGTGCTTTTCGCTGACGCTGACCACATAGGTCAACTCGTCCACGCCGCACTCCAGCGCAGTCTCCACGCCCCGGGCATTGGGCACCAGGGCCACGGAGCGAACGCCGTGCTTCTTCAGGGTGTCCTTCACCGCCAGCATCACATCCTTGGCGTCAGCCATCTGGGGAATGGCCTTGGGGCTGACAAAGGACACAGCCTCCACCCGCTTGAAGCCGGCCTCCGCCAGCTTTTTGATAATGGCCACCTTGGCGTCAAAGGGGATGATGTCATGTACATTCTGGAAGCCGTCCCGGGGGCAGACCTCGATCAGTTCCACTTTTTCAGGCAGATTCATGCGAAAAACTCCTTTTCAAAATTTCAATATTTACGGCGGGCGCTCAGATCACGCCCTGTTCCTTCAGTTCCCGCAGGCGCTCCGGGCTGACGCCGAATACGTTTTCATACACATCCTCATTGTCCTGCCCCAGGGCGGGCGGCGCGGTGCGCAGCCGGGGCATGCTGTCCATCAGCTTCACGGGGTTGCCATTGATGCGCAGGTGGCCGGCAACGGGGTGGTCGCAGTCCAGGAACATCTCCCGCGCATTGGCAATGTGGTCGCTCTCCATAACGGCCTTGATGTCGTTGATGGGTCCCGCGGGGACACCGGCAGCCAGGACCGTGTCCACAGCCTCCTCGATGGTGTGCTGGGTGGACCACTCCTCCACGACGGCCTTCAGCTCCGCCTCGTGGGCCAGGCGATCAGACGGGGTGGCATACCGGGGATCCTCCAACAGATCCGGTCGGTGCAGGACCTTGCTGCACAGCAGAGCAAACAGCTTGTCATTGCCACAGCCGATGACGAAGTCGCCGTCGCTGGCCTGAAAGGAATCATAGGGCGCGGCAGAGGGATAGCGGTTGCCCATGCGAACCGGCTGGACACCGTCCACCTGGTAGCGCTGGGTATTGTTTTCCAGGCAGGAGACCAGGCCGTCCACCAAAGACACATCCACTCTCTGTCCTCTGCCAGTGATCTGCCGGCCGTTAATGGCTGCCAGGATGCCGATGCACAGATTCAGCCCGCCCACCAGATCGCCGATGGCGCTGCCGGTGCGGAGAGGCCCGCCGCCATATTCGCCGGTGAGGCTCATCAGGCCGCTCATGGCCTGGGCGATGATGTCGTAGCCGGGCCGCTGGTGCAGCGGTCCGTAGGAGCCAAAGCCGGACACGGCGGCATAGATGATCCGGGGATTGACCTCCTTCAGCACATCATAGCCAAGGCCCAGCTTGTCCATGACGCCGGGGCGGTAATTTTCCACCACCACATCGGCGTTCCGCACCATCTCCTTGAACAGCTCCTTGCCCCGGGGGTCTTTCAGGTTTAATGTAACGCCTTTTTTGTTACGGTTAAAGTTACAGTAATACAAGCTCTCGCCGTTTTTGAAAGGCGGGAACTTCCGGGTATCGTCTCCGCTGCCGGGGATTTCGATCTTGATGACCTCAGCGCCCAGATCCGCCAGATACATGGTGCAGTAAGGGCCTGCCATGACCCGGGTCAGGTCCAGGACGCGGATATTGCTCAGTGCCATAGGCATATCCATGGGACTCGTTCCTCCTTTTCCGTCTTCTCCGGAACGGCAGGCCGGACCGGAGGCCTTTTTGTGATAATTATCTTAGCAAATATCGTGCCACCTTTTAAATCAGTCCCGCAGACCGCAGGATAAACACAATGCCGGTCATGGTAAACAGGGACGCCAGGTGCGTCACCACCACGGCGCCGCAGGCCATGCTGCCGTCGCCGCCCATTTTATCCGTGATGATATAGACATTCACCGCCGCCGGCATGCCGCCCACCACGGTCAGCGTCACGATCTGCTCCGGCGCCAGCCCCGCGGCCACGGCCAGGACCCCCCAGATGGCGGGCATGATGATGAGCTTCACACCGGACACCCGCAGCAGCATCTTCAGGTTGCTTTGGATCACGTCCAGCTTGATGCTGGCGCCCACCACCAGCAACGCCATGGTGCTGGTAGCCACCTGGAGGTAGTTGAGGCTCTTGGTGACCACAAAGGGCAGCTCTATGTGGAAATACGCAAAGGGCAGGCCCGCCAGGATCGCCAGGACCATGGGGTTTTTCAGGATGCCTTTCAGGATCTTCCCCATATGGATGCCGCCCTCCCCTTCCTTGACGGTCATGAGGATGACGCCCTGGATATTATACAGCGGCAGCACCAGCGCCAGGATCACCGCCGTGGCCGGCACCGACTCGCTGTTGTAGATGTTTTGCAGCAGTGCCATACCCAAGTAGGCGAAATTTCCCCGGAAGCAGGCGTGGGAAAACGCACTCTGCTTGCTTTTGTCCGGACAGAGCGCATTGCCGCAGAGCCAGGCCAGAACGAACTGGATCAGCACGCCCACAACGGTCACCGCCATGTACCTTGGTTCAAAGGCCACGCCCAGGTCCACATTACAGATGTCCAAAAACAGCTTTGCGGGCAGCATGACATAGTACACCAGATTGGTGGTCCGGGCGATATAGTCCTCGGAAAACATCCCCTTATGGGTCAGAAAGCACCCCAGACCCAGCAGCACAAACAGCGGCAGGATCATATTGACGCTGAACAGAAGGTTTTGCAGCAAACGAATCCTCTCCCTTTTCTTTGCAAAGTCTTAACAAATTAGATAAGCAAATTTTTTGCCAATTTTTTGTCCCGCAAAAATGCGCGGCCAACGGGCCGCGCATCCGCGTTGTCTTTTTAAAAGCGGCCGCCCTGTCTGACGGTCAGCTTCCGCTTCCAGATAGAGGGGGCAAACAGCAGCAGCATGGGGAAGATCTCCAGCCGGCCCACCAGCATGTCAAAGGACAGCAGCACCTTGGCCCAGGGGGAAAACGCGGAGAAATTGCCCACGGGCCCCACCGCCTCCAGGCCGGGTCCGATGTTGTTCATACAGGCGGCCACCGCTGTAAAGGTGGTCACCAGGTCCATTTCCTCCAAAGACAGCAACAGGCAGGAAATGGTGAACACGATGAGATACACCGTCAAAAACAGGTGGACGCTGCGGATATTCTTCTCTCCGATGGGCTTGCCCTCAAACCGGACCGTGGCCACGGCGTTGGGGTGCAGCATCCTGCGCATATCGCAGAAGGAGGTCTTGGCCAGGATGACGATGCGGGCCACCTTCATGCCGCCGCCGGTGGAACCGGCGCAGGCGCCCACGAACATCAGGATCACCAGAATGGTCTTGGAAAACGCCGGCCAGGTGTTGAAATCCGTTGTGGCGTAGCCGGTGGTGGTGATGATGGAGGACACCTGAAAAAACGCATAGCGAAGGCTGGCGGCAAAGCTCTGATACAGATGGCTGATATTCACCGCGATGGCCAGCACCGAGGCGGCCACAATGAGCAGATACGCCCGCAGCTCCTCGGAGTGGAGCACATCCCGGAACCGGCGGATGAGCAGGAAGTAATACAGGTTGAAATTCACGCCGAACAGCAGCATGAACGTGCCAATGACCACGTCGAAATATACGCTGTCATAAGCGCCCACGCTGAGGTTGCGGCAGCTGAAGCCGCCGGTGCCGGCGGTGCCGAAGGCGTGGATGGCCGCGTCGTACAGGGGCATGCCTCCCGCCAGCAGCAGCACGATCTCCACCACCGTCATGACCAGATAGATGCTGTACAGGATCTTGGCGGTGTCGCTCATGCGGCTGACCAGCTTGCCCACCGTGGGACCGGGCACCTCCGCCCGCATCAGGTGCATGCCGTGGCCGTCGTTCATGGGCAGGATGGCCATGACGAACACCAGCACGCCCATGCCGCCCACCCAATGGGTGAAGCTGCGCCAGAAAAGGCCGCCCCGGCTGAGGGACTCGACCTCTGTCAGGATGCTGGAGCCGGTGGTGGTAAAGCCGGAGACCGTCTCAAAAAAAGCGTCCACATAATTGGGGATATCCCCGGAGAGCACAAAGGGCAGCGCGCCGAACAGCGACATGCAGATCCACGCCAGCGCCACCACCGCCAGGCCGTCCCGGGCGTACAGGGCAGTGCTCTTGGGCTTTTTCCTGCCCATGGCGCCGCCGCACAGTGCCAGCAGCAAAATGGGGACCAGGAAGGGCACCGGGGATTCCCCGTATAAAAGCGCCACCAGCAACGGAAGCACCAGAAGGGCCGCCTCCGTCAGCAGAATTCTGCCGATGATATATGCGATCATTCGATTATTCAACGGACTTCCACCTTTACTGCAGGATGTCTCCGATGTCCCGGAGAGAGGTGTCCTTGGTCACCACGATCACATCGTCGTGGAGATTGAGCACATCATCACCGGAGGGGATGATGATCTGTCCGTTCTGGCGGACGATGCCCGCCAGCAGGATGCCGCTTTTCAGCTTCAGGTCCTTCAAGGGCACACCGATGTACGGAGCCGGCTTGGTGACGCCGAACTCCAGGGCCTCCACCGTCTCGTCCACGATGCGGTGGAGGGTCTTGATCTGCGAGCCGGTGGCATTCTGCATGGCCCGGACATATTGCAGGATCAGCTCCGCCGTCACGGAGCCGGCGGACACCACGCTGTCGATCATGCTCTCGGCGGCCACCAGCTCCAGCAGAGAGCGGCGGTTGATCTTTGCCACCACCTTGCAGTCTCCCGCCAGGCGGGAGGCGCTCATGGCCATGAGAATATTGGCCTCGTCCATGCCGGTCAGGGCCACAAAGGCATCTGTCTGACCGATGCCCTCCTCGTAGAGGAGCTCACTGTCAGTGCCGTCGCCCACGATGACCAGGGCCCGGGGCAGCTGTTCTCCCATCCGGATGCACCGCTGCTCATCCCGGTCGATGATCTTCACGGACATGCCCATTTCCAGCAGCTCCTGCGCCAGGTAATAGCACATTTTGCTGGCGCCTACGATCATGACGGAGGACGCTCTTCCCCGGAATACGCCTAAATGCCGGAAAAACTGCTCCAACTGGGCGGGCGAGGAGGTCAGGTAAATTTTATCTCCCGCCTGCAGGATAAAGTCGCCGGAGGGGATGATGGTCTCCCCCTTCCGGGCCACGGCGCAGATGAGCACCCGGACTCGGATGTTCCGGTACAAGTCCGCCAACTGCATCCCGTGCAGGGCAGACTGTTCCGGCAGCCGGTATTCCACAAGCTCCAGCCGGCCCTTGGAGAAGGACTCCAGCTTCATGGCGTTGGGAAAGCGCAGCACCCGGGCGATCTCACGGGCGGTGGCCTTCTCCGGATTGATGGACATGGACAGGCCCAGCTCCTCCCGCATGAAGCGCAGCTGCTTTTCATATTCCGGGTTGCGGATACGGGCGATGGTGTGCTGGACGCCCAGCTTTTTGGCCACCAGGCACGCCACGATATTGGTCTCGTCGCTGGAGGTGGTGGCGATCAGCAGCTCCGCCTTGTCCGTCTCCGCCTCCTTCTGCACCTCATAGCTGGCGCCGTTTCCGCACACGCCCATCACATCGTGGATATTGATGATATTCTCGATCAGCTGCGGGTGCTGGTCGATGACCGTCACCTGATTTTCTCCGGACAGATACTGCGTCAGCGCAAGGCCCACTTTACCCGCGCCCACAATGATGATTCTCATGGTTTTCCCCTCATTATCTCCCGCGGACACAGCCGCGTCAAATATCGCTGTACGAAGAAATTATAAAGGAAACCTTCTCAAAAGTGAATACCTATCTTGCGTCATTGACAGAAAATTTATGGCCCTGCCGGTTCTCGCCGAAATTTTTCTTGACAAACACGGCCCCCCTGCGTAGAATATGTTCAAATATTTTAGTTAAATATTTTTAATTAAAATAATTTAGATTTCGACAAATAAGGAGAACCTCATATGGAATTTGAGAAAGTACGGGACATCATTGTGGAGACACTGGGCTGCGACGCCGAGCAGGTAACGCCGGAGGCCAGCCTGGCCGACGACCTGGGCGCCGATTCCCTGGCCTCCGTGGAGCTGGTCATGGCTCTGGAAGAGGCCGCCGGCATCTCCATTGATGACGCCGATGTGGCCGGTCTGAAGACCGTGGGCGACATCATGAGCTATCTGAAAGCACATCAGAACTGATTTGTCCACCCCGCCGAAGGTCCTTTCCCCTTCGGCGGGGGAACACTTTCCACTGAGAGAGGAACACTATGACCAATCAAGAGATCTTCGACCTGATGGACCGTTTCCAGCGAAGCTCCCTGCGTTCCATGAAGCTGTCCTGCCAGGATTTTTCCATAGAGCTGGAGCAGAGCGCCCCGGCAGCGGCAGCTGCCGCGCCGGAGGCTGTCCCCGCCCCGGCGGCTGCCGCCCCCGCTCCCCAGCCGGAGAACCCTGTCATCTCCGCCCCCCTGGTGGGCACCTATTACGCCGCCTCCGCTCCGGACCAGCCTCCCTTCGTCGCCCCGGGTGACCGGGTGAAAAAGGGCCAGACGGTGTGCCTCATTGAGGCCATGAAAATGATGAGCGAGGTCCCCGCCCCCTGTGACTGCGTCATTGAGGAGGTTCTGAAGGCCAACGGAGCGCTTACGGCCTTCGGCGAGCCACTCTTCCGCTACCGGCCATGCTGAAGCGGGTCCTGATTGCCAACCGGGGTGAGATCGCGCTGCGGGTGCTGCGGGCCTGCCGGGAAATGGGCATTGAGACCGTGGCCGTCTACTCCGAGGCGGACGCGGAGGCCCTGCATGTCCAGCTGGCCACCCAGTCGGTGTGCATCGGCCCCGCCCGGGCCGCTGACAGTTACCTGAATCAGTACGCCCTGCTGACGGTGGCCAAGGCCACCGGCTGCGACGGTCTTCACCCCGGCTACGGCTTTTTATCTGAAAACGCTGACTTTGCTGACGCCTGCCGCCGGGAGGGTATCACCTTCATCGGCCCCTCCGGTGACACCATCCGCAAGGCCGGCTCCAAATCCGCCGCCCGGGAATTGATGAAGACCGCCGGTGTGCCGGTGACTCCCGGCTCCGACGGTCCGGTGGATACCGTGGCGACGGCTCTGTCCGCGGCGGAGCGGGTAGGCTACCCCGTGCTGCTGAAGGCCAGCGCCGGCGGCGGCGGACGGGGCATCCGCCGCTGCGACGGCCCCTCGGCGCTGCCCGCTGCCTACGCGGAGGCCAAAGCTGAGGCCAAGGCCTGTTTCGGCGACGATGAGATGTATCTGGAAAAGCTGGTGCTCCGGCCCCGGCACATTGAATTTCAGGTGCTGGCGGACCGCTTTGGAAACGTCATCCACCTGGGCGACCGGGACTGCTCCGTCCAGCGGCGGAACCAGAAGCTCATTGAGGAGGCTCCCGCCCGGTGCCTGACGCCAGCGCTGCGGGAGGCCATGGGCCAGGCCGCCGTCCGGGCCGCCCGGGCCGTGGGCTACGAAAACGCCGGCACGGTGGAATTTCTGCTGGACGATAACGGGGAGCACTTCTACTTTATGGAGATGAACACCCGCATTCAGGTGGAGCACGGCGTCACGGAGCTTATCACCGGCGTGGACCTGGTGCGCCAGCAGCTGCGCATCGCCTCCGGTCTGTCCCTGGACATGGCCCAGGCGGATGTGCACCTGGCGGGTCACGCTCTGGAGTGCCGCATCAACGCCGAGGACCCGGCGAAAAACTTCCGGCCCTGTCCCGGCCAGGTATCCTTCCTCCACTTCCCCGGCGGCGCCGGGGTGCGGGTGGACTCCTGCCTGTACAACGGCTGCACCCTGTCCCCCTACTACGACTCCATGGCCGCCAAGCTTCTGGTCCACGCGCCCACCCGTCTGGAGGCCATCCGCAAAATGCGCCGCTGCCTAGAGGAATTTACCCTGGAGGGCTTCCCCACCAACGCGGAGCTCAGTTATCAGATCCTGTACCATCCCACCTTTGTCCGGGGCGGCTGCACCACGGCCTTTCTGGACGAGAACCTGCCCCGTCTGCTGGATTTCAACCGGCGGCTCAGTGAAAGCGAGGGTGAGGCATGAATTCCATTTTCGCAAAGCGCCGGGCCCGTCTCCTGGCCATGAAAGCCATGCGGGATAATTACATTCCCGGCGACCGGCTCATCACCTGCCCCAAATGCGGCCAGGAGAGTGAGCGCCGGCTGGTGGCCCAAGGCCTGTCCGTGTGCCCCAAGTGCGGCTATCACTGGCCCATCGGCGCCTATTACCGTCTCAGCACCATTCTGGACCCCGGCTCCTTCCGGGAACTGCATCCCCGGCTGAGCGCCGGCGATCCCCTGCGTTTCCCCGGCTACCAGGAAAAGTTGGACGCCGCCCGGCGCAAGACCGGCCTTACGGAGGCGGTGGTCACCGCCACAGGCACCATCGGCGGCAGCCGCTGTGTGGTGGGCGTGCTGGATAGTCGCTTTCTCATGGGTTCCATGAGCACCACCGTGGGCGAAAAGATCACCCTGGCCATTGAACTCGCCGCTAAGAGCAGGCTGCCCCTCATCCTGTTTGCCGCCAGCGGCGGCGCCCGGATGCAGGAGGGCATCCTGTCCCTCATGCAGATGGCCAAGACCAGCGCCGCCCTGGCCCGGTTTTCCGACAAGGGCCTTTTGTATATCTCCGTTTTAACAGACCCCACCACCGGCGGCGTCACCGCCAGCTTCGCCTCCCTGGGCGATATCATCCTGGCAGAGCCCGGGGCCCTCATCGGCTTCGCCGGTCCCCGGGTCATCCAGCAGACCATCGGCGAAACGTTGCCGGAGGGCTTTCAGCAGGCGGAGTACCAGGAGGCCCACGGCTTCGTGGACGCGGTGGTCCCCCGTGAAAAGCTGCGGGAAACTCTTTGCCAGCTGCTGCGGCTCCACGAGAAGGGAGGTACCCATGCATAATTCCCTCACCGCCGCGGAGCAGGTGAATATCGCCCGTCATCCCCAGCGGCCCAACATCAGTGATTATATCGGCGCCCTGTTCACGGATTTCTTTGAGCAGAAGGGCGACCGCCTGTGTGGCGAGGACGCCGCCATTCTGGGCGGCGTGGCCCTGTACCATAGCCGCCCCGTCACTGTCATCGGCACCCGGAAGGGCAAAACGCTGGAAGAAAACCTGAAGTGTAACTTCGGCATGCCCAATCCGGAGGGCTATCGCAAGGCCCTGCGGCTGATGAAGCAGGCGGAAAAGTTCCGCCGCCCCGTCTTCACCTTCATCGACACCTCCGGCGCCTATCCCGGTCTGGAGGCGGAAGCCCGGGGCCAGGGCGAGGCCATTGCCCGGAACCTTATGGAAATGAGCGGCCTGACCGTCCCCGTCATCGCCGTCATCACCGGCGAGGGCAACAGCGGCGGCGCCCTGGCCCTTGCCGTGGCCGACCGGGTGCTCATGCTGGAAAACGCCGTATACGCCATTTTGTCCCCGGAGGGCTTTGCCTCCATCCTGTGGAAGGACGCCCAGCGGCGGGACGAGGCCTGCGGCCTCATGAAGCTGACGGCGCCGGACCTTCTGGAGCTGGGCGTCATTGACGATGTCATTCCGGAGCCGGAGGGCGGCGCCCACCTTGCCCCCGCTGTGGCTATGCGCCAGGTGGACCGCTGTCTCGCCCGCCATCTGGCGGAGCTGGACAAGGAGAGCGGCAAGGCTCTGGCGGCAGCGCGCTATCAAAAATTCAGACGCCTGGGGGCACCCGCCTCCCAAAAGGAGGAAGGATGAACGGAATCAAGATCCGCGGCACCGGCCGCGCCGTCCCGGAAAAAGTCATCACCAACCAGGACCTGGCCCACATCGTGGAGACCAATGACGAGTGGATCACCAGCCGCACCGGCATCCGGCGGCGGCACCACTGCGCCGGTGAGACCCACACCTCCCTCAGCGTCTCCGCCGCGAAGGCGGCGCTGGCTCGCGCCGGCGTCTCCCCGGGCCAGGTCGGCGCCTGCATCGTGGCCACGGTCACAGCGGACACCCTGGTCCCCTCCGCCGCCTGCCTGCTCCAGCGGGAGCTGGGATTGCCCACGGACACCCCCTGCTTCGACCTGAACGCCGCCTGCACCGGTTTTCTCTACGCCCTGCACACCATGGAGTGCCTGCTGAACGCCTCTCCCCGAAAATTTGGCCTTGTGGTGGGCTGCGAGCAATTGAGCCGCGTCATCAACTGGGCCGACCGGGGCACCTGCATCCTCTTTGGCGACGGCGCCGGCGCCGCCGTGGTGGAGTGCCGGGAGGGCTGGCCCTCCATCGGCGCTGTGCTGGGCAGTCAGGGGGATGACGAGCTGCTGCGGCTGCCGGGCATCGAGACCGGTGAGCGGGGCTTCATCTCCATGGAGGGCACCAAGGTATTCAAATTCGCCGTGGAGGTCATTCCCCGCTGCATGGAGCAGGTGCTGGAGCAGGCCCATATGACGGCGGCGGACGTGGACTTTTTTGTGTTCCACCAGGCCAACGCCCGCATCATCGACCTGGCGGTGCGGAAATTCCGCATCCCGCCGGAAAAGTACTATAAAAATATTCAGGAATACGGCAACACCTCCGCCGCCAGCATCCCTCTGGTCCTCAGCGAGCTGCAGGACCTGGGCAAGGTGGACTCCGGCTCCCGGACGCTGGTGGTGGGCTTTGGCGGCGGCCTCACCTGGGGCGGCGCGCTGATCGAATTCGCGTGAGGTTGAGAAAATGAAAAAGCTGAATGAGATCCTGGGGACGGAGTTCCCCATCATCCAGGGCGGCATGGCCAACATCGCCACCGGCGAATTCGCCGCCGCCTGAGCACCCCACAAAATCTCACGATTTTGCGGGGACCCCGCATTTCACTCAAATCGTCCGAAATGAATTCGGCCGATTTCAAGATTTCCGGCCCTGCCGGAAATGCTTGCACGCCGGACTTCCGGCGCCGCCCCTCCGGGGCGTGCCATGCCGTTTTGTCCAGATAGGAGAATCTATGAAGAAGCTGAATGAGATTCTGGGGACGGAGTTCCCCATCATCCAAGGCGGCATGGCCAACATCGCCACCGGCGAATTCGCCGCCGCCTGCTCCAATGCCGGCGCCCTGGGCGTCATCGCCACCGGCCACATGAAAGAGGCGGAAATGCTCCGGAAGGAGATCCGCGTCTGTAAGCGCCTGACGGGCAAGCCCTTCGGCGTCAATCTGATGCTGATGAACCCCTGTGCCGACGAAATGGCTCAAATCATCATTGAGGAAGGCGTCCAAGTGGTCACCACCGGCGCCGGCAACTCCGGCAAATACATCCCCGCCTGGAAGGCGGCAGGCATTAAGGTGATCCCCGTGGTCGCCGCCGCCGTCCTGGCCAAGCGGCTGGTAAACACCGGTGCCGACGCCATCATCGCCGAGGGCACGGAGTCCGGCGGTCACGTGGGCGAGATGACCACCATGGCCCTGGTGCCCCAGGTCATTGACGCGGTGGATGTGCCCGTCATCGCCGCCGGCGGCATCGCCGACGGCCGGCAGGTAGCTGCGGCCTTCGCCCTGGGCGCCTGCGGCATCCAGGTAGGCACATGCCTGCTGGCCAGTTTGGAATGCCCCATCCATGAAAACTACAAGCAGACTGTTCTAAAGGCCAGGGACAGCGATACCACCGTCACCGGCCGCTCCATTGGCGGTCCTGTGCGGGTGCTGAAAAACAAGATGGCCCGGCAGTACCTGGCCCTGGAGAAAAGAGGCGCCTCTCTGGAGGAGCTGGAGCGTCACACCCTGGGCGGTCTGCGCCGGGCGGTGTTTGACGGCGATGTGGAAAACGGCAGCGTCATGGCAGGTCAGGTGGCCGGTATGCTCCATGAGATCCGCCCCGTCCGGGAGATCTTTGAGGAGCTGTACAGCCAGGGACGCGCCGTTTTGGAGGCGACGAACCGGGAATGGCAGTGATGATCCGTGGGAAGGCCCTGGCCCTTCCCATTTTGCAGGGCGGAATGGGCGTCGGCATCAGTCTGGACCGTCTGGCCGGCGCCGTGGCCGCCTGCGGCGGCATGGGTACCATCTCCACCGCCCTTTGCGGCTTTCAGGAGCCGGATTTTGCCCGCGACCCAAAAGCCGCCGATCTCCGGGCCTTGGCGCGTCAGGTGAAGCACGCCAAGGCGCTGGCAAAAGGCGCGGGCCTGGTGGCTGTCAACGCCATGGTGGCCACCACCCGGTACGCCGACAGCGTCCGTACCGCCCTCCGGGCAGGGGCGGATGCCGTGGTCTGCGGTGCGGGGTTGCCCCGTGACCTGCCCGGCATCGCGGCGGAGGTCCCCGAGAGTGACGCCGCTCTGGCGCCCATCGTCAGCAGCGGCCGGGCAGCCGCTCTCATCTGTAAGCTGTGGGATAAGCACTACCACCGGGTCCCGGATTTTGTGGTGCTGGAGGGGCCTCTGGCCGGCGGACACCTGGGCTTTTCCCGGGAGGACGCGCTGGAGGCCCAGGCCGGACGGCCTAAGCCCCTCAGCGATCTGCTCCATGAGGTTTTGACGGCTCTGGTGCCGTTCAAGGAGAAATACCAGCACGACATCCCCGTCTTTGTGGCGGGCGGCGTGAAGGACGGCGCTGAAATGCGCCGCTACATGAAGGAGGGCGCCGCCGGTGCCCAATTTGCCACCCGCTTCATCGCCACAGAGGAATGCGACGCCAGCGATGGCTATAAGCAGGCCCTCTTGAACGCGAAGCAGGAGGACATCACTATCGTCCAAAGTCCTGTGGGGATGCCGGGCCGGGCTCTGCGAAGCCCCCTCATCCAGCGGGCGGAGGCGGGCACACAGCCCCGCCCGGACCGCTGTATCAAGTGCCTGGTCCCCTGCGATTTTAAAACTACCCCCTACTGCATTTCCAAGGCCCTCGTCGCCGCCCGGAACGGCGATTGGGAAAACGGCCTGTTCTTCTGCGGCGCCAACGCCGGAGCGGTGGAACGCCTCTCCACCGTCCGGGAGCAGATGGACCAAATCATGAAAGAATGGAGGGCCGCTCAATGAAGCTTGGCTTTTTATATGCCGGACAGGGCAGCCAGCACCCGGGCATGGGTGCTGACCTGTATGAAGCCTTTACCGCCTTCCGCGCTGTCATCGACAGCGCCCAGGTGGATTTTGACTTAAAGGAAGTTTCCTTTACGGACGCCGCCGGCGTCCTGAACCAGACCCGCTACACCCAGCCCTGCATGGTGGCTTTCGCCGCCGGCCTGACGGCGGTGCTGCAGGAAGCCGGCATCGTCCCCACCGCCGCCGCGGGCCTTTCCCTGGGCGAGTATTCCGCCCTGCACGCCGCAGGCGTGTTTGACGCCGCCACCGCAGTCAAGCTGGTAGCCTTCCGGGGCCGCGCCATGGAGGAGGCGGCCCGCGGCATTGAATCCGCCATGATAGCGGTGCTGGGCCTGGACCGTGCCCCGCTCCAGGCCGCCTGCGACGAGGCCGCTGCCCTGGGCTGCGTGGTCATTGCCAATTACAACTGCCCCGGGCAGCTGGTCCTGGGCGGGGAAAAGGCCGCCGTGGAAAAAGCCGCCGCCCTGGCCAAGGAAAAAGGCGCCCGCCGGTGCCTGCCCTTGAAGGTCAGCGGCCCCTTCCACACGCCTCTCATGGCCCCCGCTGGAAGGGCGCTGGAGGAGCACTTCCGCTCAGTCAGCTTTGCCCAGCCCCGGATTCCCGTGGTCTTCAACTGTCTGGGCAATGTAAAGGGCGATTCCGTTACGATCCCGCAGCTGCTGGTCAAGCAAGTCCAAAGCAGCGTGTTCATGGAGGATTCCATTCGGAAAATGGCCGCCATGGGGCTGGACGCTCTGGTGGAGATCGGTCCCGGCAAGGCCCTCAGCGGCTTTGTGAAAAAGACAGTCCCGGAGCTGCCGGTATACGCCGTGGAGACCGCCGCGGACGTGGAGGCCCTTATCAACACGGTAAAGGAGAAGGAAACATGAATTTTTCCGGAAAGACCGCCGTTGTCACCGGCGGAAGCCGGGGCATCGGCCGGGCCGTATGCCTGGAGCTGGCGAAAGACGGCGCCAATGTGGTGCTGTGCTACGCCGGCAATGAGACCGCCGCCAACGACACCGCCGCCGCCTGCGAGGCCCTGGGCGCCAGGGCCCTGGCCGTCCGCTGCAACGTGGCGGAAGCCGATGAAGTGAAGGCCCTTATGGACGCCGCCGTCCAGGCCTTCGGCCGCATCGACATCCTCGTGAACAACGCCGGTATCACCCGGGACGGTCTGCTCATGACGATGAAGGATGAGGATTTCAACGCCGTCATCGATGCCAATTTGAAGGGCACCTTCCTCTGCATGAAGGCGGTGTCCCGCCTTATGATGCGCCAGCGGTATGGCCGCATTGTGAATCTCAGCAGTGTGGTGGGTCTGCGGGGCAACGCCGGCCAGGTGAATTATGCCGCCAGCAAGGCAGGCGTGGTGGGCATGACCAAGTCTCTCGCCAAGGAACTGGCTTCCCGGGGCATCACTGTCAACGCCGTGGCTCCCGGCTTCATTGAAACGGACATGACCGCCGCCATGACGGACGCCGCCAAAACCGCCACCCTGGCCTCTATTCCCATGCAGAAGCTGGGCGCCCCGGAGGACGTGGCCCGGGCGGTGGCCTTTCTGGCTAGCGACGAGGCCGCCTATATCACCGGCCAGGTGCTGGCTGTGGACGGCGGCATGGCCATATGAAGCATTCCAAGGGGGACTGCGTCCCCCTTGGACGCTCCGCCGGACCTTTGGTCCGGCTCCACTGAACCCCCTCACATCCGCACAGCGGATGTGTCGCCCCGGCGGGCAGAGGTGTTTCGCGGGAAGTGAATTCCCGCGAAACATTTTCCCAACTTTCACTTTTACATTTGCAGGAGGTTACACTATGGACCGACGCAGAGTCGTCATTACCGGCCTGGGGGCTGTGACCCCCGTGGGCCTTTCCGCGGGCGAGAGCTGGCAGGCCGTGAAGGACGGCGTGTGCGGCATCGCTCCCATCACCCAGTTCGATTCCACCGGCATGAAGGTCCACCTGGCTGCCGAGGTCAAGGGCTTTGACCCGGCCAACTACATGACCAGGCCGGAGGCCAAGCACATGGGCCGTTTCACCCAGTTCGCCGTGGCCTGCGCCAAGGAAGCCCTGGCGGACGCGGCCTTTGCCCCCGCCCAGGCCGATCTGGACCGCTGCGGCGTTATCATTTCCAGCGGCATTGGCGGCCTCTCCATCACGGAGAACGAGCATGACCGGGGCAAGGAAAAGGGCTGGGACCGGGTATCCCCCTTCTACATCCCCATGGGCATCTGCAACATGGCCGCGGGACAGGTGGCCATCCTCAGCGGCTTTAAAGGTATGTGCTCCTGCCCCGTCACCGCCTGCGCCGGCGGCACCAACGCCGTGGGCGACGCCTTCCACTACATCCGGGACGGCTATGCCGACGCCATGCTCTGCGGCGGCACCGAGGCCAGTGTCACACCCCTTGCCATCGGCGGCTTCACCTCCATGAAGGCCCTGACCCAGGCGGAGGACCCTGCCCGGGCCTCCATCCCCTTTGACGGGGAGCGGAGCGGCTTCGTCCTGGGTGAGGGCGCCGGTATGCTGCTGCTGGAGGAGCTGGGCCACGCCCTGGCCCGGAATGCCCGCATTTACGCCGAGGTGGTGGGCTACGGCGCCACCTGCGACGCCTACCACATGACCGCCCCCCAGCCGGACGGCAGCGGCGGCGCCAAGGCCATGGCCCTGGCTCTGGCGGACGGCGGCGCGGCGCCGGAGGACGTGGACTATATCAACGCCCACGGCACCTCCACCCACTTGAATGACGCCGGCGAGACTGCCGCCGTCAAAACGGTGTTCGGCTCCCATGCCTACAAGCTGGCCATGAGCTCCACCAAATCCATGACAGGACATATGCTGGGTGCCGCCGGCGCCGTGGAGGCGATCTTCACCGCCCTCAGCCTGTATGACGGCTTCCTGCCTGCCACCATCCACTACCGAACCCCCGACCCGGCATGCGACCTGGATGTGGTGCCCAATCAGGGCCGCAGTGCGGAGATCCGCTATGCCATGAGCAATTCTCTGGGCTTTGGCGGCCACAACGGCAGTCTGCTGCTGAAGAAGTGGGAGGCGTGAACATGGAACTGAACTCCAATCAGATCGCCGAGATCCTGCCCCACCGCTACCCCTTCGCCCTGGTGGACCGCGTCACCGACTACGAGCCCGGTCAGTGGGCCAGGGGCATCAAATGCATCAGTGCCGCCGAGCCGGTGTTCTGCGGCCACTTCCCCCAGCAGCACATCTTTCCCGGTGTGCTGATCCTGGAGGCCATGGCCCAGGTGGGCGCCATCGCCATTTTGTCCCTGCCGGAAAACCAGGGCAAGATCGCGCTGTTCGGCGGCGTGAAAAACGCCCGCTTCAAGCGGAAGGTCATCCCCGGCGATGTGCTGGAGATGGAATGCGTGTTGACAAAGCGCCGGGGCCCTGTGGGCATCGGCGCATGCAGAGCCACGGTGAACGGAGAGCTCTCCTGCACGGCGGAACTGACCTTCGCCATTCAAGGATAATGGTTGCCGTTTCGCCGCAAAGTTGCTATACTGTTATCCATACAGCACAAATCCGCCGGTGGCATTGGCGGAAGTGTCCCTGCCCGGCAGGGATGGAAATTTTGCGGAAGTGAGCGGACGTTTATGTTGGAACAGGCCTTTTTCAACGTGTACACCAAATTTAAGCTGCACTTTTACCAGGAGATTTTCCGGCGCTTTCAGGACCGGGAGGCCAGCCTCACCACGGTGGAGACTTTTTGCATGGAGACCATCATGGCTCTGGGGACGCCCACCGTCAACGAATTCGCGACGTTTATGCGCATTTCGCCGCCCAACGCTGCCTATAAGGTCAACAGCCTGGTGAAGAAGGGCTATATCCGCAAGGTCCAGTCCCACGAGGACAAGCGGGAATACCACCTGGAGGTCACGCCCAAATATATCGACTACTACAACATCTCCGCCTCTTACATGGTGGAGGTCATGCGCCGCATCTCCCAGCGGTTCACTCCTGAGGAATGCGACAAGCTGGAGCAGATGCTGAGCATCGTCAACCGGGATCTGATGCCGGAGGTGGACATCCCCGAGGCCCGGATGCCGGAGCTGTGATCTCTTGATAGCGACAAAAAATCCGAAGGACTTTCGTCCTTCGGATTTTTTGTCGCTTGAAAAGCGCTTACTTCGCGGCCTTGGCGGCGCGGACAGCCTCGATCAGCAGCGGGGTGACCTTGAACAGGTCGCCGCAGATGCCATAGTCGGCGATCTCGAAGATGGGCGCGGTCTCGTTCTTGTTCACCGCGATGATGCACTC
>JAETPK010000039.1 GCA_021771265.1 Oscillospiraceae bacterium | reverse complement strand
ACTGGCTGCATAATCTTCGTCTCCTTCGTCTTGAATGTTTGATCTCATTCTTGACTCAGTCGAAGATTTTCATACTGTCGAGGAGCGTCGATTACACAGAATTTTCGGCGGTCTCTTGCCGCCTGCTCTTCACAGACAACAAGCCCTTTCGGTTGCTTAAATAAATTTACTTTCGAATATTGTCTAACTTTTTGGGGTCACTTCACACAGCAGCCGCCTTTTTATTGTATACCTTATTTCGTGCCGAAGATACGGTCGCCGGCATCGCCCAGGCCGGGAACAATGTAGCCGTTTTCGTTCAGATGGTCATCCACGGCGCCGCAGTAGATGTCCACATCGGGATGGGTCTCCTGGATGTGCTTGATGCCTTCGGGAGCGGCCAGCAGCACCATGAGCTTGATGTTGATGCAACCCCGCTTCTTCATCTCGGAGATGGCGGCCTCGGCACTGCCGCCGGTGGCCAGCATGGGGTCCACGATCATGATGTCCCGCTCGGCGATGTCCTTGGGCATTTTGCAGAAATAGACATGGGGCTCCAGCGTCTCCTCGTCCCGGAACATGCCAATGTGGCCCACGCGGGCGCCGGGGACCATGCGCAGCACGCCGTCCACCAGACCCAGACCGGCGCGGAGAATGGGTACCACAGCGAATTTTTTGCCCTTCAGGGTGGGGGCGGTGGTGGTGCAAATGGGAGTTTCCACTTCCTTGGTGGTCAAGGGGAGGTCGCGGGTGGCCTCATAGGTGATCAGCATGCCAATCTCGGAGACCAGCTCCCGGAAATCCTTGACGCTGGTGTTCTTGTCCCGCAGGATGGTCAGCTTGTGTGCCACCAGGGGGTGGTCCATGACGTGTACTTTACCGCTCATATGCGTGCGCTCCTTTTGTGTATTTATATTTTTATGTGAATGAGATCCAGACTCAGACGCGGTCCCGCAGGCGCTGGGCCTGAGCGGGACGGAGATAGACGGGCTGCAGCTCCTGGGCTGTGACGAGATGTCCGGCTTCGGCCAGGGACTCCGCCTCCAGCGCGACGCTAACAGCGTTTTGCATGACCAGGTGGGAGGGCGCCATCCGGCAGGAGACGCCCTGCTCCGACAAGGCTTGCCAGCACAGCCGGGCACCGTCGCCGACGACGATCTTCGGACGCTGGTCTCCTTTGAGCTCGGCGGCCAGATCCTCCAGGGAAATGGCGCGGTCCGGCGTCAGGCGGGTGAGAGTGCCGTTTTCCGCCTGGAACAGGGCGTTGTACACCTGCTGGCGCCGGGCGTCCATGGCGCAGATGACAAGACCATCCAGCCAGGCCACGTTCCGGGCCATGGCAGCCAGGGTGGAAACGCCCACGGCGGGCTTTTCCGCCGCGAAGGCCAGCCCCTTGGCGGCGGAGACACCGATGCGGATGCCGGTGAAGGAACCGGGACCGGCGGCCACGGCGATGACATCGCAGTCCTGCACGGTCAGGTCCGTGTTTTTCAAAATATGCTCCACAATGGGCATGAGGGTGCGGCTGTGGGTGAGGCCGGTGTCCTGGTAGCCGCTGGCCAGGACCTTGCCATCCTCCGTAACGGCGGCGGACACCGCCTTGGCGGAGGTCTCCAGTGCTAAAATTTTCATAGGGCATCTGCTCCTTCAATGGTGATGGACCGCCAGTTCTCATGGTCCGGACACCGGGCGATGGAGACATGGACGGCGTCCGGCGGCAGCGCTTCCGCCACCTGCTCGCTCCACTCCACGGCGCAGATGCCGCCCCGGTCCAGATAATCCTCCCAGCCGATGTCGAACAGGGCGTCGGCGTCGGGGAGGCGGTACATGTCAAAATGGAACAGCGGCGTGGGACCATCGTATTCATTGACGATGGTAAAGGTGGGGCTGGTGACCCGGCCCCGGCAGCCCAGACCCCGGGCAAGGCCCCGGGTGAAGGCGGTTTTGCCCATGCCCAGCCCGCCGGTGTACGCCACCACGACGCCGGGGGACAATACAGCGGCCAGCCGGGCACCCAGATCCTCTGTTTCCGCCGCGCTGTGGGAAAGATATTCCAAAAACAGCAGTCCTTTCTGTCGAACTTCACAATCATACATATCATACCATGCTTTGAGCGATTTGTAAAAACAATTTTGTATCGTTTACAGGCCCCGCCCTTTGTGATATACTACATCCGTTGAAGTTTGACCCTTTTATGAAACGGAGCCTCCCCATGCTGAACCGACTGAAAGCCAATCTCGCGGATTTTTTCCAGCAGGCCGACCTGGTGCTGCTGGCCCTTTGCTGCACTGCCACGCTGTACGGCATCGTGCTTATTTTCAGCGCCACCCGGTATTTGGACAGCAATAAGCTGGTGATCGTCCAGTTTGCGGCCATGCTGCTGGGCGTCTGCACGTACATCACCTTTTCCATGGTGGACCTGGAAGTGCTGATGAAGCGGTGGAAGTGGGTGCTGGCCTTCAATATCTTTTTCATCCTGCTGCTGCGGACGCCGCTTGGCATTAGCCGGGGCGGCAACCGGGCCTGGCTGAAATTTCCCGGCATCCCGGTAAACATCGGCCCGGCGGAGGTGGTGAAGATCACGTTTGTTCTGCTGCTGGCCAAGCAGCTGGAGTGGCTGCGGGAGGAAAAGCGGGACCTGAAGTCCTTCTCCTCGGCCTTCGTGGTGGGCGCCCACGCCATCGGCATGTGCGGTTTTTACTTCCTTGTTTCCGGGGATATGGGGAACGGTCTGGTATTTTTGTTCATTTTCGTCTGCATGGCCTTCGCGGCAGGGTTTGCCCTGCGGTGGTTCGTGCTGCTTTTCGGCGGCGGGATTGCGGCCGTGGCGGCCGCCTGGAAGCTTGGCATTATGCCGGATTATATGCAGGGCCGCTTTCTGGCGCTGCTTGACCATAATTACGACCCCCTTGGCGTGGGCTGGCACCAAAACCGCTCCCTTTTGACCCTGGGCGCCGGAGGGTGGTTTGGCCAGGGCTATTTGAAGGGGACCCAGACCCAGAGCGCCGACAGCTGGTCTCTGCCGGGGCGGCACACGGATTTTATCTTCTCCGTCTGCGGTGAGGAGCTGGGGCTCGTGGGCTGTCTTGTCATCATCGCGCTGCTGGCTGCCATCATCATCCGTGTTCTGCTGGTGGCGAAAAATTCCCAGACCTTCTTTTATTGCTGTGTCTGCGTGGGCATGGCCTCCATGCTCATTTTCCAGACGCTCATCAACATCGGCATGTGCCTGTTCATCATGCCCACCATTGGTATCACACTGCCCTTTTTCAGCTACGGCGGCTCCTCCATCCTGACGCTGTTCGCCGCCATGGGCGTGGTGTCCGGCATCAAAAAGCGCTCTCCCACCATGCGCCGCCCGGGGCGGCCCATCCGCTGAGGGGGCGGCTTTGAAAATCTCTTGTGCTCCAAAAAAGCGGCCGGTCTCCGGCTGCTTTTTTTGTATAATCCCGGCGGAAAAGGCGGACACTACCTCTGAACAAATCCAATGAGGAGGTCCGATCCATTTGAGTATGCATACCATGAAGCGTGTTTCCGCCCTTGCACTGGTGGCGGCGCTGCTGCTGAGCGTCAACGCGGGGGCCCTGTTCGGCAGGAAGAAAGCCCCCGCCGAGGCGGCGGAAGGGGCGCCCATTGCCCAGGAGATCAGCATTTCCACCTACCGCGGCATCCCTTATCAGGCCCAGTTTCTGGCCACGGACAGCGAGGGAGAGGACATGACCTTTGCCATCGTCGACCAGCCCAGAAAGGGCAGCGTTACCATTGACGGCGCCGATTTCACCTATACCCCTGACGAGGGCATTACCGGCGGCGACAGCTTCACCTACACCGCCACTGACTCCTCCGGCAATGTGTCCCTGCCGGCCACCGTTACGGTGACGATCGAGAAGACCCGCTCCGGCGTCACCTATGCCGACACGGCGGACAGCACCGCCGCTGCCGCTGCCCAGTATCTGGCAGAGGAGGGGATCTTCACCGGCGCCAAGATCGGAGACACCTATTATTTTGAACCGGACAAGACCGTCTCCCGGGAGGAATTCCTGGCCATGACCCTGGAGACCGCCGGCCGGAACGTCTCCGCCGTCACCATGACCGGTTTCTGCGATGACGACGCCATCCCCACTTGGGCCAAGGCCTATGCCGCCGCCGGCGTTACCGACGGCATCATCCGGGGCACATCCACGGCGGAGGGCGTTGCCTTCCGGGGCGGGGAGCCCATCACCTTCAACGAGGCCGCCACGGTTTTGAACCGGGTGTTGGATCTGGGGGATGTGGACCTGTCCGTGTGGTATGCCGACTGGGAGGCCGTGCCCTCCTGGGCCGCCCAGGCGGTAGCCAACATGGAGTCCATCAATGTTCTCTCTGCCGGCAGCTTTGGCAGTGACGCCATGTCGGAGTCGGTGACCCGGGCGGATGCCGCCCGGATGCTCACCGCCGCCGGTCAGCTGCTGACCGGGGAGGAACCCGGCATGTTTGACTGGCTGGGAT
Organism: Oscillospiraceae bacterium; assembly: GCA_021771265.1. Classification (GTDB taxonomy): domain Bacteria; phylum Bacillota; class Clostridia; order Oscillospirales; family Oscillospiraceae; genus Oscillibacter. Next base: position 16,526 of record JAETPK010000039.1, on the reverse strand, counting down.
AAAACGCAGACCCTCCGGGAAAGCGGTCGCCGCTTTCCCGGAGGTTTTAGTTGTATTCAAAGCCGCTTTGTGCTAAACTGGATAAAATTATAATAGAGTTATTATGCAAACTAGCGCATCATGCGGAAGGGATATGATCTGCGATGAAAATCGTTGTTTTGGCGGGAGGCCTGTCCACAGAGCGGGCAGTCTCCCTGGTGACGGGCACCTCCGTGTGCCGCGCCCTGCGGGAAAATGGGCACAGGGCCATTTTGGTGGATCTGTTTTTGGGCCTGGAGGAGGTGCCCCAGGATCTGGAGAGCCTCTTTGACGCCGCGGACGGCTTGTGCCCCCAGGTGTCCATCGGCACCCGGGCGCCGGACCTGGAGGGCGTTCGGAAAAGCCGGAAGGACCAGGGCCCCCGGCTGTTCGGCCCCAATGTGCTGGAGCTGTGCCAGGCGGCGGACATCGTGTTCCTGGGGCTCCACGGACAGGACGGCGAGGATGGCCGGGTCCAGGCTACCTTCGACCTGCTGGGCGTGCCCTATACCGGCGGCGGATATCTGGCCTCCGGCCTGGCCATGGACAAGGCCATGACCAAGCGGATGATGGATTCCGCCGGCATCCCCACGCCCAGGTGGCAGCTGCTGGACTATACCCCGGCGGATGTGGACCGTTTGGCGGCGGAGCTGCCCATGCCCTGCGTGGTGAAGACCACCGGCGGCGGCTCCTCCCTGGGGGTTTTTCTGCCGGAGGACCGGGCGGCGCTGAAGGACGCGCTGCTTCAGGTGCTGGAGTTCCATGGCCAGGTGCTGGTGGAGGAGCGTGTTTTCGGCCGGGAGCTGACGGTGGGCGTTCTGGGCGGCCGGGCCCTGCCCGCCGTGGAGATCCTGCCTGCCGAAAAGGACTTTGACTATGCCGCCAAGTATCAAAGCGGCGGCGCCCGGGAAATTTGCCCCGCGCCCATCACGGAGGCGGAGCAGAAGACGCTGGGCGACCTGGCGCTGAAGCTCCACCGGACGCTGGGACTGGAGGTCTATTCCCGCACGGATTTCATTTTGGACAAGGAGGGCCGTCCCTGGTGCCTGGAGGTGAACTCCCTGCCCGGCATGACCGCCGCCAGTCTGGTGCCTAAGGAGGCCGCGGCCATCGGCATGAGCTATAACGAGCTGTGCGAGGAGATCGTGCAGCAGTCTTACCGCTTGAAGAGGAGAGGTTGATCTATGCAGCCAATGACAGTACAGGAGATCGCGTCCGCCGTCGGCGGTGAGTGGCAGGATCCCCGGGCGGATGTCCCGGCGGTGACCGCTGTCTCTACGGACAGCCGGCGCATAGCGCCGGGCTGCTTGTTCCTGCCCTGGGTGGGAGAGAAGTTTGACGGCCATGATTTTATTGACGCCGCCCTGTCGGCCGGCGCGGCCGGCTGCTTGTGCGCCCGGCTGCCTAAGGTGCTGCGGGCCGACAAGTTTTACATCAAGGTGGATGATACCCGGCTGGCCCTCAAGGCGCTGGCCGCCGCCTACCGGGATAAATTTCAGATCCCCTTTGTCCAGATCACCGGCAGCGTGGGCAAGACCACCACGAAGGAGGTGGTCGCCTCCGTGCTGGGGGCCAAGTACCGGACGCTGAAGACCCCGGAGAACTTCAACAATGACATCGGCACGCCCCTGACACTGCTGGGGCTGGGACCGGAGCACCAGGCGGCGGTCATCGAGACCGGCATGAACCACTTCGGCGAGATCCGCTATCTGGGAGAGATGGTGCGGCCGGACATCGCCATCATCTCCAACATCGGCGACGCTCATATTGAGTATCTGGGCAGCCGGGAGGGCATTCTTCAGGCAAAATGCGAAATTTTGGAAAACCTGAAAGAGGGCGGCACCCTGATCCTCAACGGCGATGACGCGCTGCTGAATACCGTGGAAAGTAAATTCACCACGCTTCGCTGCGGCCAGTCGGAGCACTGCGACGTGCGGGTGACGGATATTGCCGACCACGGCGTGGAGGGCATCACCTGTACGGTGGTCACGAAGCGGGATACCTACGCCCTGTCCATTCCCGCCCCCGGGGAGCATATGGCCTATTCCGCCTCCATGGCGGTGGCCGTGGGCGAGGTGTTGGGCCTCGGTCATGAGGAGATCGTCCGGGGCGTGGCCGCCTACGAACCCGCCGGGTCCCGGATGCGGGTGCTCCGCCTGCGGGAGGGGCGCATCATTCTGGATGACTGCTATAACGCAAATCCCCAGTCGGTCACGGCGGCGCTGGAGGTGCTGGCCAAGACCGATTGTGACCGCAGAGTGGCGGTCCTGGGCGATATGGGAGAGTTGGGCGCCCTGACGGACCAGGCCCACTACAACATGGGCGCGCTGGCGGCCATGCTGGGTATCGATTTTGTGGTGGCCATTGGGACCAAGGCTGCCAAGATCGCCGACGGCACCGCCCAGAGCGGCGGCGCTGTCCTGCATTTCGCAACAAAGGAGGAAGCGGCCGCGGAGCTGGCCCAGCAGCTGGGACCCCACACCGCCATGCTGGTGAAGGCGTCTCATGCCATGCATTTCGGCGAGCTGGTGGCGGAGCTTCAGCACAGATATGATTGAGATCCAAGTAAACGGCCTGGTGAAGTCCTTTGAGGTGGGCCGCAACGTGCTGGACGGCCTGACCTTTCAGATCGACCAGGGCGAGCGAGTGGGACTGCTGGGCAAGAACGGCGCCGGGAAATCCACTCTGTTCAAAATACTGACCGGGGAGATGGATTATGACGAGGGCACTGTCACCATCGGCCAGGGGCGGCGGCTGGGCCTCATCTCCCAGATTCCGGTTTATCCTGCCGGCTACACGGTGGAGGATGTTCTGCGGACGGCCTTTTCCCGCCTGCAGACGCTGGCGGAGGAGATGGGAGTCCTGACGGAGCGCATGGCGGCGGGGGACAGCGACCCCGCTGTGCTGCGGCGGTACGGCAAGCTGTCGGAAAAATTCGAGTCCTTCGGCGGCTATGACACGGATGTGGCCGTCAATAAGATCGCCAACGGCCTGTCCATTTCCCGGGAAATGCGGAACCAGCTGTTTGACAGTCTTTCCGGCGGCGAAAAGACCCGGGTGAATCTGGGTCGCCTCATTCTGGAGGACACGGACATTTTGCTGCTGGACGAGCCCACCAACCACCTGGACCTCCATGCCACCGAGTGGCTGGAGGAGTACATCCGGGGCTTCAAGGGCACGGTGGTGGTCATTTCCCACGACCGCTATTTCCTGGACCGGGTCGTCACCCGAGTCATCGAGGTGCTGGACGGAAAAGCGGAATTTTACAGCGGCAATTACAGCTTCTATGCCGTGGAGAAAGAGCGCCGCTACCAGGAGCGCATGAAGCAGTACCAGAAGGAGCAGGCGAAGATCCAGCAGCTGGAAAAGGCCGCGGAGCAGCTGCATCTGTGGGCTTTCATGGGCAACGACGCCCTCCACAAGCGGGCCTTTTCCATGGAAAAGCGCATCGAGCGGATGCGGACCACCTCCAGGCCCACCAAGGCCAAGAAAATGGACGCCCGCTTCTCTACTGCCGAATTCCATGGGGATGAGGTGCTGGCGCTGCGGAACATTGCCAAGAGCTATGGGGACAAGCACCTGTTTGACGGCATCACCCTGAAGATCGAGGGCGGCGAGCGCATCGCCCTCATCGGCGACAACGGCACCGGCAAATCCACCCTCATCAAAATGATTATGGGGGAGCTGTATCCCGATGACGGCCGTATCCGGACAGGCCCCCAGGTGAAGGCGGCCTATCTGCCCCAGATCATCCGGTTCGACCATCCGGACTGGAACCTGGTGGAGAATATGATGGCGGCGAAAAAGGGCCTTTCCGCCCAGTCCGCCCGGAACCGTCTCGCGGCCTATGATTTTACGGGAGAGGATGTGTTCAAGCCCGTGTCCGTCCTCTCCGGCGGTGAGCAGAGCCGCCTGCGGCTCTGTATGCTCATGGATGATGAAATCAATTTCCTCATCCTGGATGAGCCTACCAACCACCTGGACATTGCCTCCCGGGAGTGGATCGAAGAGGCGGTGGAGGCCTATGACGGCACGCTGCTGTTCGTCAGTCACGACCGCTATTTCATCAACCGCTTTGCCACCCGCATCTGGGAGCTGGCGGACGGCACCATCACCGATTATCCCATGGGTTTTGCCCAGTACCGGCAGGTAAAGGCCCAGGAGGAAGCCAGTAAAGAAGAAGTACCAAAGCCTGTGAAGGAAAAAACCGTTACAGAGCGTCCCCGCCCCGCCAACCGGGCCCAGCAGGCTGCCCGGCGGCAGCTGACCATTTGTGAGCGGGATATCGCCAAAATAGAGGCGCATATGGCCGCGTTGGACGCGGATATGGAGTCCGCCGCCTGCGACTATGAGAAGCTCAATGCGCTGATGCAGGAGAAGGAGACGGCCCAGGCGGAGCTGGACGCCCTATACGAAAAATGGGAGGCCCTGAGCCTGGAAGCTGGGGAATAACGGCGGCGCAGCAAGGAGAAAATTTTGAAAAAGAGAGAAAAAGTCCTGTTGGCTTTGGCTGTCCTTCTGCTGGTGATATCGGTTTTGAGTCTGACTGTGGTGCCCGGCATCCGCTTCTCCGGTTTTTTGGCGCTGGCTCTTGCCGGCGTGTGTGTCCTGGCGGTTTTCTTGGGGCGATGGGCGGAAAAATCAAGAGTCGGCAAGGCCTGTAAAAGGGTATTCCTTGTCGGCCTGACAGTGGGCTTGGTCCTGTTTTTAACGGTGGAGGGCCTGCTGCTCTCCCACGGCGAGCGGGACAACTCCGCCCTGCCGGTGGACGCGGTCATCGTTCTGGGGGCCGGGGTCAACGGCGAAAGACCCTCTTTGATCCTCCAGAGCCGTATCAACGCGGCGGCGGAGTACCTGGAAAAGCACCCGGACGTGCCGGTGGTGCTGTCCGGCGGCCAGGGGCTCGGAGAGGACATCTCCGAGGCGGAGTGTATGCGCCGGCAGCTGACGGCCATGGGGATCGGGGAAGGCCGCCTGCTGCTGGAGGACCGCTCCACCTCCACGGCGGAGAATTTCGCCTTTTCCAAGGAGGTGCTGCGGGCGCACGGCATCGACACCGATACCGCCGCTATCGCGGTGGTCACCAGCGACTTCCACTGCTTCCGTGCCCACCTCACCGCCCAGCGGGAGGGATTGACAGTCCTGGATATCCCGGCGGAGGTGGACTGGCTGCTGCTGAACGCCAACTACTATGTCCGGGAATTTTTCGCCCTGGGCAAAACGCTGATTTTTGATTGAGGAGAACAAAATGAGCGACGTATTGTGTTTGTATTACTCCCGCTCTGGTAAGACGAAAAAGACCATGCTGGAGGTGGCGGAGGCGCTGGACGCCGAGCTGGTGGAGATCCACGACGCCGTGGAGCGGGGAGGCTTCAAGGGCTGGCTCCGCTGCGGCATGGACGCCATGAAAAAGACGACCCAGCCCCTGTCCCATTTTGAGACGGAAAAGCGTCTTCAGGATTACCGACTGGTCATCCTGGGCACGCCGGTGTGGGCCGGCCGGTGCAGCAGCGTCATGCGGACGTTTTTGAAGGCCCACGGCAAAAAGCTGGGAAATGTGGCCTATGTGGTCACCCGCAGCAGCGACGGAAAAAACGAGGAGGTCTACGATCAGATGGACCTGTACACCGCCCAGCCCCACATGGCGGCGGTGTCCCTGCGCAGCGGCTCCGTGGGCTATACGTTCTGGCAGGAGGAATTTCTCCGCCAGGTGCGGGAGCTGCTGGCCCGGTAGCGGCCCTCTTTTTCTGATTTTCAGGAAAGGAGCAGGCATATGCGGGAAAAACTGAAAGAGATCGCCCTGCGGCATGAGGACCTCCAGGCCCAGCTGGGGGACCCGGCGGTATACGGCGACAGCCAGCGTTTGATGGCCGTTACCCGGGAGCTGAAGGAGCTGGAGCCAGTGGTGTTGGCCTGGAACGCCCTGCAAAAGGCGGAGACGGACCGGAGGTCGGCGGAGAGCCTGCTTCATGACCCGGACTTCCGGGAGTTGGCCCAGGCGGAATACGCCGCCGCCAAAGAGGAAGCGGAGCGGCTGGAAGGGGAGTTGAAGCGGCTGCTGCGGCCCAAGGATCCCAGCGACAGCCGCAGCGTGGTCTTGGAGCTGCGGAGTGGCGTCGGCGGCGAGGAGGGCGCCTTGTTCGCCCACGCTCTTTTGCGGATGTACACCATGTACGCCCAGGCCCGGGGCTGGAGACTGGACGTGGTGAACCTCAATGAAACGGAGCTGGGGGGCGTGAAGGAGTGCAGCGTCCTCATCGAGGGTGAGGGCGTTTGGTCCCGGCTGAAATTTGAAAGCGGCGTCCACCGGGTCCAGCGGGTGCCGGAGACGGAATCCGGCGGCCGCATCCACACCAGCGCCGCCACGGTGGCGGTGCTGCCGGAGGCGGAGGAGGTGGAGGTCGCCATCGACCCCAAGGACTTGCAGATCGACACGTATCGTTCCTCCGGCGCCGGCGGCCAGCACGTGAATAAAACAGAATCCGCCATCCGCATCACCCATCTGCCCACGGGCCTGGTGGTGGAGTGCCAGGATGAGCGGAGCCAGTACAAAAACAAAGACAAGGCCATGAAGGTCCTGCGGTCCCGGCTTTATGAGATGGAGCGGGCCAGGCAGGACGCCGCCATCGCCGGAGCGCGGAAAAGCCAGGTGGGCAGCGGCGACCGCAGCGAGCGCATCCGCACCTACAATTTCCCCCAGGGGCGGGTGACGGACCACCGCATCGGCCTGACTCTTTATAAAATCGATGCCATCATGGACGGCGGTCTGGACGAGCTTATAGACGCTCTCATCACCGCGGATCAGGTGGAAAAGCTGAAAAACGGGGAAGTATAACAGAGAATGAACCGGGCAAGGCCCGATGAAAGAGATAGAGGCGAAGTTATGCAGACATTATATTTTGACCTGCGGGATACCAAAGGACCCCAGAAGGGCGTGGAGGAGAAGATCAGCGCCGCCGCCAAAATTTTGCGGGACGGAGGTCTTCTGGGCATCCCCACGGAGACGGTGTACGGCCTGGCCGCCAACGGCCTGGACCCGGTCGCCGTCAAGCGCATTTTCGAGGCCAAGGGCCGTCCCCAGGACAACCCGCTCATTTTGACCATTCCCGGCCAGCAGTGGCTGCCCCGGTACTGCCGGGACATCCCGCCCCTGGCCTATGTACTGGCCCGGAAGTTCTGGCCGGGTCCCCTGACCATGATCCTGAAGTGCCGGACGGATGTGGTGCCCTCCATCATCACCGCCGGACTGGATACCGTGGCCATGCGCTGTCCCGCCCACCCCGTCACCGCCGCCATCATCCGGGAGGCGGGTGTGCCTGTGGCGGCGCCCAGCGCCAACACCTCCGGCCGCCCCAGCTGTACCACGGCCCAGGACGTTTTGGAGGACATGGACGGAAAGATCGAGGGCGTGGTGGACGGCGGACCCTGCTCCGTGGGCGTGGAATCCACCATCCTGGACCTGACTTGTGATCCGCCCCGGCTGCTGCGCCCCGGCGGACTGCCCATGGAGGATCTGGAGCGTCTCATCGGCCACATCGATGTGGACAAGGCCGTGACCCGCGCCCTGGGGGCGGGGGAACAGCCCAAGGCCCCCGGCATGAAGTACCGTCACTACGCGCCCAAGGCTCCCGTGACGGTGGTCACCGGCGCGCCGGACAAGTCCGCGCAGGAGATCTTGCGGCGGGTGAAGCCCGGGGACGGCGTCATCTGCTTTGACGAGTACGTCCACCTGTTTTCGGCGCAGGAGGTCCACACCCTGGGCCCCAGCGGCGACAAGCTGGCCCATTCCCAGCGGGTGTTCGACGCGCTGCGGACCTTTGACAACAGTGCCGTGAAGGAGATCTACGCCCAGTGCCCGGACAATCGCGGCCTGGGGCTGGCGGTGGGCAACCGGCTGAAAAAGGCCGCCGGCTTCCACATCGTTGAGGCGGACAGCGCCCGGGTGGTGCTGGGCCTCACCGGCGGCACCGGCGCCGGCAAGACCAGCGCCCTGCGGGCTATTGAGAGCCTGGGGGGCAAGGTCATCGACTGCGACGCCGTGTACCACCGGATGCTGGAGACCGACGAGGGCCTGCGGGAAGCCATCCACACTACTTTCCCCGGTGTGTTCAGCCTGGACGGCAGGCTGGACCGGAAGCGCCTTGGGGAGGAGGCCTTTAGCGACAAGGACCGGATGGCCCAGCTGAACAGCATCGTCTACCAGTTCATGAAGCCGGAGATCGACCGCCTGCTGGCGGATGAGAACTACCGCCTGTTCGCCATCGATGCCATCAACCTGCTGGAGAGCGGCGTGGACCAACTGTGCGACAAGACGGTGGCCATTACGTCACCGCTGGAGCTGCGGGTCCGGCGTATCATGGCCCGGGACAACATCTCGGAGCAGTATGCCCGCCTGCGGATCTCCGCCCAGAAGCCGGATGAATATTACCGGAGCAAATGCGATCATGAGCTGAATAACAGCGCCGACACGGCGGAGGCCTTTGAGGCGGAGGCCCGGGAATTTTTTGAGCGCCTTGTGGAGAGCATCAAGGAGGAAAAAGCACATGGAGAGCAATGAGATCAAGGAATTGAAGAAAAAGCTGTTTTCCACCCGGAAAAACGGCTATGACAAGCTGGGTGAAAAGGACCTGGCCGCCATGGAGGCGTATTGCCGGGACTACATGGCGTTTCTGGACGCCGGCAAGACGGAGCGTCTGTGCGCCGCGGAGACCGTCCGCCTGGCGGAGGCCAAGGGCTACCGGCCCTTCGTCCGGGGCATGGCGGTAAAGCCCGGGGACAAGCTGTATTGCTGCAACCGGGGCAAGGCCGTCATGCTGGCCCACATCGGTGAAAAGAGCCTGGCGGAGGGTGTGCAGATCGCCGCCGCCCACATCGACTCTCCCCGGTTGGACTTGAAGCCCAATCCCCTGTATGAAGACAGCGAGCTGGCCTTTTTCAAGACCCACTATTACGGCGGACTGCGCAAGTACCAGTGGGTGACCATCCCCCTGGAGCTCCACGGTGTGGTGGCCCTAAAGGACGGCACCACGGTGCAGGTGAACATCGGCGCCGACCGGGGAGACCCCAAGCTGGTCATCACGGACCTGCTGCCCCACCTGGGCCAGGAGCAGGCCAAAAAGCCCCTGGCCAGCGCCATTCCCGCCGAGACGCTGAATCTGCTGCTGGGCAGCCGCCCCATCGGCGATGAGGAGGACACCGGCCGGGTGAAGCTGGCGGTCATGAAGCTGTTGAACGAGAAGTACGGCATCGCGGAGGATGATTTCACCTCCGCGGAGCTGGAGGCGGTCCCCGCCGCCAACGCCTGTGACATCGGCCTGGACCGCTCCATGATCGGTGCCTACGGCCACGATGACCGGGTCTGCGGTTACGCCGCCCTGCGGGCGCTGCTGGACCTGGAGGCCACGCCCGCAAAGACCGCCGTGTGCATGCTGGCGGATAAAGAGGAGATCGGCTCCGACGGCGTGACGGGCATGCAGTCCGCCGCCTTCGATACCTTCCTGGAGGACCTGTGCGAGGCCCAGGGCACCGCTCTGCGGGTGTGCTATGCGCATTCCTTCTGCCTCAGCGCCGATGTGACGGCGGCCTATGATCCCGACTTTGCCGAGGTGTACGAAAAGCGCAACGCCGCCTACCTGAATTACGGCGTGGGCCTTTGCAAGTATACCGGCGCCCGGGGCAAGTCCGGCGCCTCCGACGCCGACGCGGAGACGGTGGCCTACGTGCGGGGCCTTCTGGACAAGGCCGGCGTGGTTTGGCAGATCGCGGAGCTGGGCAAGGTGGACGCCGGCGGCGGCGGCACCGTGGCCGTGTATATGGCCAACCGGAACATCACTACACTGGACGCCGGCGTGCCGGTGCTCAGCATGCACGCTCCCTTTGAGACGGTGGCCAAGTTGGACTGCTATGAGACCTATCGCGCCATGAAAGCGGTCTATGAGGCGGAAAAATAAACTTTTTGGCGAAAAAGCACCCGGCGGTCCGCCGGGTGCTTTTCTGACATCTGTCAAATTGCCCACGATAGGCGGACAAAGAAGCGCAACTTTCCCTGTTTTCCCCAAAAAAATTTTGACTGATTTCGTTGCATACGAAACCGTTTTTTGTTAAGATGGACCATACAGAAGGACATTTGACCGTAGGAGGCAGACAAAATGGCAAGAGAGATCAAATATTACATCGTGGCCGCAGAAGCCCTTCCGGAAATTTTCATCAAGGTGGCGGAGGCCAAGCGGATGATGCAGACCGGCGAGGTGGACACCGTAGGCGCCGCCACCAAGCTGGCGGGCATCAGCCGCAGCGCGTTTTACAAGTACAAGGACTCCGTGCAGCCCTTCAATGACATGAAGTCTGAGCACATCATCACTTTTTACGCCATGCTGAAGGATAACACCGGCGTGCTGTCCCGGGTGCTGGCGGTGTTCGCGTCCTCCGGCGCCAACATCCTCACCATCAACCAGAGCATCCCCACCAACGGCTGCGCAGCGGTGACCATTTCCGCTGAGACCTCTGAGATGGAGGAGTCCCTGGAGCAGCTGCTGGTGGATGTGGAAGGCCTGGAGGGTGTCGTGAAGTTCGAGATTCTGGCGGGCTGACGGAGAGAAGGAGGACACAAATGATTCAGATCGCGATCATGGGTCTTGGCACCGTTGGCACCGGCGTTGCCCGTGTGGTGGCGGAAAACGCCCGGCAGATCGAGCGGAAGCTGGGCGAGCCTTTGCAGGTGAAGACCGTTCTGGTCCGCCATTTTAAGGACGGTCCCTACCGCCAGCTGATGACGGACGATTTCAGAAAGATCGAAGAGGATGACAGCATCCGTGTGGTGGTGGAGACCATCGGCGGCGTCGGCGCGGCTTATGAGTATACAAAGCGGGCGCTGATGGCGGGGAAGCATGTGGTCACCGCCAATAAGCAGCTGGTGGCGGAAAAGGGCTGCGAGCTGCTGGCGCTGGCCAAAAAGAAAAATGTCAATTACCTGTTTGAGGCCAGCGTGGGCGGCGGCATCCCCGTTCTGCACCCCCTGACCCAGTGCATGGCGGCCAACCGTATCGACGAGGTGTACGGCATCCTCAACGGGACCACCAACTATATCCTCACCCGCATGGTCCGCACGGGGGCGTCCTTTGCCGATGCGCTGCAGGAGGCTCAGGCCAAGGGCTACGCGGAAGCAGATCCCACCGCCGATATCGAGGGCATCGACGCCGGACGCAAGACCTGTATCCTGGCGGACCTGGCCTTTGGCCATCAGGTGGACCCGGAAAAGGTGCCCATGGAGGGCATTTCCAAGCTGTCCCTGCGGGATGTGAAGCTGGCGGAGCGGGCCGGCTACCGCATCAAGCTGCTGGGCCGGGCGGTGCGCTTGCCCGGCGGCGGCCGGACGGCCTATGTGGCGCCCCACCTCATTCCCGAGGACAACCCTATCGCCGGTGTGGAGGATGTGTTCAATGCCGTGGTCATCCGGGGCAACGCCACCGGCGACGTGATGTTCTACGGCAAGGGCGCCGGCGAGATGCCCACCGCCTCCGCCTGCGTGGCGGATGTGATGGAGGCGCTCCAGGCCAGTCCCCGCCGGGAAGAGATCGGCTGGTCGCCGGATACTGATGGCTTTGAAGATCCGGCGGAGCTACAAAGCCGTTATTATTTCCGCATTGAGGGAAGCCTTGGTGACGCGGCCGGGAGCTTCGGCCAGGTGGAAGTGCTGTCCGAGAACGGTGAGACGGCCTTTTTGACGGACCGCATCAGCGGGCTGGAGGCCCGGCAGCAGGCCCGGAATCTGAAGACACTGGCCTGCATGCGGGTTTTGCCGTAAGCGGTGCAAACCGGCGGCGGCCGGCGTATACTGGCATGAAGCAATCTAAGGCAAAGAAGGAAACACTATGAGTTTGATCGTACAAAAATTCGGCGGCAGTTCCGTGAGGGATGCCCAGCGGATCCGGAATGTCGCCGGTATCATTGCGGAGAAGTATTTGGAGGGCAACGATCTGATCGTTGTCCTCTCTGCCCAGGGCGACACCACGGATGACCTCATCGCCAAGGCGCAGGAGATCAATCCCCACGCCTCCAAGCGGGAGATGGATATGCTGCTGTCCACCGGCGAGCAGATCTCCGTGGCGCTTTGCGCCATGGCGCTGGAGGCCATGGGCCTTCCCTGCGTGTCCCTGGCGGCGTGGCAGGTGGGCATCCAATCCACGGGCGTCCATTCCGACGCCCGCATCAAGCGCATCGACTCCGAACGCATCCAGGCGGAGCTGGACCAGCACCGCATCGTCATTGTCACCGGCTTCCAGGGCGTGGACCGGGTGGGGGATGTGACCACCCTGGGCCGCGGCGGCTCCGATACCAGTGCCGTGGCGCTGGCGGCGGCCTTCCGGGCGAAGCTGTGCCAGATCTATACGGATGTGGACGGTGTGTATACCACCGATCCCCGCATCGTGCCCAACGCCCGCAAGCTGGATGAGATCACCTACGACGAGATGCTGGAGCTGGCATCCCAGGGCGCTCAGGTGCTCCATAACCGCAGCGTGGAGCTGGCGAAGAAGTTCAGAGTGAATTTGGAAGTCGTGTCCAGTCTGGAGCGGAAGCCCGGCACGAAAGTTAAGGAGGTCACCAAAGTGGAAAAAACCAATATCGCCGGCGTGGCAAAGGACGTGAGCATCGCCCGCATCGCTCTGGTCGGCTTGCAGCATAACCCCGGCGTTGCGTTCCAGGTCTTTGACCTGCTGAGCAAGCACAATATCAATGTGGATGTGATCCTGCAGTCCATCGGCCGGGAGGATACGAAGGATATCACCTTTACCGTCCATAAAAAGGATCTGGAAGAAGCGGAGACTGTTCTCAATGACCATAAGGAGGTCCTGAAATTCGACCATATCGAGCCGGATGAGGCCATCGGCAAGGTCTCCATCGTGGGTGCCGGCCTGATGAGCAACTGCGGCGTGGCCGCCAAGATGTTTGAGGCGCTTTATGAGGCGGGCATCAATATTCAGATGATCAATACCTCTGAGATCCGCGTTTCCGTGCTTTTGAATGAGGAGGACGTGAACCGGGCCGTGAAGGCCATTCATGCCAAGTTCTTTGACGAACTGTAAGATCCTGTGAGCAGCCGTAAAAAAGCGGCGCAATGGGGCGCACTCCTGAGAGTGCGCCCTTTACTTAAAGCGCGGTTTGTGGTAAGATAAACCGATTTCCAGAAAACGAGCCGCGCCCCCGCGGCACATCAAGGAGGAACACTATGAACGCCATCGTCACTGTCGTGGGCCAGGACAAGGTGGGCATCATCGCCGCCATCTGCATCCTGATGTCCGAATACAACGTCAACATTCTTGACATCTCTCAGACCATTCTCCAGGGTGCCTTTACCATGGTCATGGCCGTGGATGTCAGCAAGTCCACCGCCTCCATCGGCGAGCTGGGCACCGCACTGGCGGAGCTGGGCGGAAAAATGGATCTGTCCATCCGCATCCAGCGGGAGGAGATCTTTGACGCCATGCACCGCATTTAAAGAGGAGGAGAGACTATGCTCAATCAAAAGGAGATCCTCTCCACCATTGAAATGATCGACCAGCAGCATCTGGACATCCGCACCATCACCATGGGCATCTCCCTGCTCAGCTGCTGCGACCCGGACCCCAAAAAGGCCTGTGACAAGATCTACGACAAGATCACCCGCTATGCGGAAAACCTGGTGAAGACCGGCGAGGATATCGAGCGGGAGTTCGGCATCCCCATTGTGAACAAACGCATCTCCGTCACTCCCATGGCCCTGGTGGCCGGCGCCAGCGAGACGGAGGACTATGTGCCCTTTGCCCGGGCCATGGACAAGGCTGCCGCCGCCTGCGGCGTCAACTTCATCGGCGGCTACTCCGCTTTGGTCCAGAAGGGCATGACTCTGGCGGATGAAAAGCTCATCCGCTCCATCCCCGAGGCCCTGGCCTCCACGAATTATGTCTGCTCCTCCGTCAACGTGGGCTCCACGAAGGCGGGCATCAATATGGACGCCGTGGCCCTCATGGGCCGCATTATCAAGGAAGTTGCCCAGGCCACGGCGGACCAGGACGGCCTGGGCTGCTCCAAGCTGGTGGTGTTCTGCAACGCTGTGGAGGACAATCCCTTCATGGCCGGCGCCTTCCACGGCGTGGGTGAGGCGGAAAAGGTCATCAACGTGGGCGTTTCCGGCCCCGGTGTGGTCCATCATGCCCTCCAGGCGGTGAAAGGCCAGCCCTTTGACGTGGTGGCGGAGACCATCAAAAAGACCGCGTTCCGTATCACCCGCATGGGCCAGCTGGTGGCCCGGGAGGCCAGCAGCCGGCTGGACACGCCCTTTGGCATCGTGGACCTGAGCCTGGCGCCTACCCCTGCCGTGGGCGACAGTGTGGCCCGCATTCTGGAGGAGATGGGCTTGGAGGTCTGCGGCACCCATGGCACCACGGCGGCGTTGGCCATGCTGAACGACGCCGTGAAGAAGGGCGGCGTCATGGCGTCCTCCTCCGTGGGCGGCTTATCCGGTGCGTTCATTCCCGTCAGCGAGGACGAGGGTATGATCGCCGCCGCCCGCGGCGGCGTCCTGTGCCTGGATAAGCTGGAGGCCATGACCTGTGTGTGCTCCGTGGGGCTGGATATGATTGCCGTTCCCGGCGATACCTCCGCCGAGACGCTGGCGGCCATCATCGCCGACGAGGCGGCCATCGGAATGGTCAACTGCAAAACCACCGCCGTCCGACTGATCCCCGCCCCCGGCAAGACCGTGGGGGACACCGTGGAGATCGGCGGTCTGTTCGGCAGCGCGCCTGTCATGCCGGTACACCCGGAGTCCAGCGCCGCGTTCATCGCCCGCGGCGGCCGCATCCCGGCACCGCTCCACAGCCTGAAAAACTGAACGAGAAAACGCCTGCGTAAGCAGGCGTTTTTCTGTTTGATAAAAACTTTCGGGTCCGGGGAAGACAAACAGACATCCTGTGTGATAAAATTTTTCCATAACCGTGACACATGTGAAAAGAATTCCTGTCTATACAGTTAAGAAAGGAGGTCATTGTTTGGACGACGCGAATATCATTGCTTTGTTTTATGCCCGGAATGAATCCGCCATTACGGAGACGGTCTCCAAATACGGCGGCTACTGCGGAAAGATCGCGGGCAGGATCTTGCAGGCAGAGGAAGATGTGGAGGAGTGTCTCAACGACACCTGGCTGCAAGCGTGGAACAGTATTCCGCCCCAGGAGCCGAACATCCTGCGGGTGTATTTGGGGAGCATTGTCCGCAACTGCTCCATCAATCTGTACAACCGCCTGCACGCGCAGAAGCGGAACCGGTCTATGGAGCTGATGCTTTCCGAGCTGGAGAGCTGCCTTCCCTCCGAAGCGAACGTGGAAAAAGAGATCGAGAGCAAGCTGCTGGGACAAGTCATTTCCCAGTGGCTGGCGGGCTTGGAGCTCCGGGACAGGCGGCTGTTTTTGCAGCGGTATTGGTATGGATACGAAGTGAAGCTGTTGGCAAGGGAGCATGGCTGCACGGCCAACGCAATGGCCTCCCGCCTGAAACGGCTGCGGAAAAGCCTGAAAGAACAATTGGAACAGGAGGAGCTTTTACATGGATAAGATCGCCCTTTACAACGGGATCACACAGGTGGACCCCGCGATGGTGGAGGACGCGGCGCTGGTCCCCGGCAGAAAGAATCGGATATTGCAGTTCGTGCGGTATGCGGCGGCCGCGGCAGCCTGCGCGGCAGTGCTGACGGTGGGCAGCTATCAGGCACTGGCAAAGCCTGTGACCACGATTTATGTGACCATCAACCCCAGTGTCAGCATGGAGCTGAACCGGGTGGGCCGCATCATTTCCCTGAACGCCTTGAACGATGACGGCGCGGCTCTGCTGGAGGGATACAGCTACGCGGGAAAAAGCCGCGTCCAGGTCGCGGAGGAACTGATCGACCGGGCGGAGCAGCAGGGCTTCATCAAGGAAAATGGCCATGTGACCATTTCCGTTGAGGCCGTTACAAATGCCGCCGCAGAGAAATACACCGCGGAGCTTTCCGGCGTGCTTTCCGGCAAACAGTTGCCGGAGAAGAACGCGGAGATCGAGGTGCGGAATCTGCTCACGGTCCGGCAGGTCAAGGATATCGTGTTGAAGCACTATGGCCTTTCGTCGGTCTCGTTCACCGCTATCGAATGTGAGGCGGAGCATGCCCGCTCCATCTATGAGGTGGAGTTCACTGCCGGCGGGAAAACGTATGAATGCGAAATGGATGCGGAAACAGGGGAGATCCTATGGGCAAGCACCGGAAGAGCTGCTGGCGATACAGAGAATGCGGCGGTGGCCCTGACCGTGGCGAAGGCGAAGAAGGCAGCGCTGAAACATGCGGGCGTTTCCGACGCGACATTCACCAAGGCAGAACTGGACGAAGAGGACGGCGCGTGGGTCTACGAGCTGAAATTCCATACGGAGGACAGCAAGTACGAGTACGTGGTGGACGCGAACAGCGGCAAGGTGCTGGAATTTGAGCACGAGGAGCAGAAGAC
>JAETPK010000038.1 GCA_021771265.1 Oscillospiraceae bacterium | reverse complement strand
TAGTCCCAATCTTCCGGGAGGGAGAGCATGAGGGACAGCAGGCCCTTAGCCTTGAGTGACAGTGCCTTATTCCGCAGATGGTGATTCGCCATGACGGTGTAATCGCGGGTCTTATCAATGCGAAATACAGCCATATCGGTTCAAATCCTTTCTACGGGACGGTCAGGCTGCTTGACCGTCCTCCTTGGCAAAGCGCGCCTCCAGCCGCTCCACGCTCCAGCTCTTTTTGAACTGTCCCAGGGGGCCGGGGCCGAATTGCGCCCTGGCACGGTTGTCCATCTCCATCAGCCTTGCCCACAGCTCTGGGTGGTATTTCCGCAGCTTGCGCAGCTCGTCGATGCGCTGGAATGGGCAGCACCAGCAGGAGGCGCGGTGGTAAATCTCGTACAGACCGCCGAAGTCAAAGCCACGGTCATAGCAGGCTTGCAGCGCCTGGGTCTCGGTGATGCCCCAGTCTACAAGGGGGTACTGCTCGTCTTTACAGCGCCATGCTTCATCGGCGGCGATACCGACATAATGCAGAGCGCCCAACTCGCCTTTGAGCCGGTTGACCTCCTTGCTGATCAGATGGGTTTTGAGCTGCCCGGTACACCAGCGCACCCGGATTCCCGGCCAGCCGTTGCCATAGGGCGGAATACCCAGCCTTGCCCGGTTCTCCAGACTTTTGGGCTTCTGCTTCGGTTCGTCGAACATGAGGTATTCAAAGCCCTGGGGGTGACGCAGGGTGGTGATATGCAGGCCCCGTTCCCGGTACAGGCGGTCATCCAGCTTGGCAAGATGGGCATACATCTCCGGAAACTCCATGCCGGTATCGGCAGACAGCACCATGTCGATGGGCATACCGCGCTCGATCATCAGCAGGAGCATGGCGGTACTGTCTTTGCCACCGGACAGGCTGACGGCGTGGAATTGCTTTTGCGGATTGCTGAGAATGGTTGTCCCCATAGGGGATTCCCTTTGTGGTTCACCTCATTTCTGAAATTACAGCTCGTAAACGGGAGCTGCGTAGCCATAGTACGGCTGGCACATTTTAGCGAGGTCCGCGACCAGCTCCTCAAAGTCCAGGTCCAGTTCGCTGTCCGTCCAGTCGCTGCCCTTGTAGACCCGGTATTCCGTGACATACTCACAGTTACCGGCTTCGAGGGAGAAGTTGGCAACGATGGCAAAGCCCATGTCCTCCAGCAGCCACAGCTCCATGGAGCGCACCGCCGTCACAACACCGGCAAACCCTTCGCCCATGTCCTCATACAGCAGGGTGGCCCGCTGCTGGAACAACTCGGCCCCGCGATAGTTCAGGCTGAGTTCGTGCCGCCCATCGGCGCGGAAAGCATAGACAGTCTCGGCGCTGTCCCACACCGCTTGCAGCAGCGTGTGGTAGTCGATGCCCTCCAGGAACTCGTCGATCTCCGTTTCCGTATAACCGACTTCCGTGCCCTTCCGAAACAGCTCGGTCAGGGCGTTTTTCAAATCAGCAACTTTGCTCATGGTATTCCTCCGTTCATCTGGTGTGCTGCCGCTTTTTTCGGTCATTGAGGATGTGGCCCTCAATGATGGCAGCGTGTTTGCGGATTTTGATGTCTCCGCGCTTTTCAGCCTCCTGCGCTTTGGCGTAGCCCTTGTCGGACAGGAACAGCCGCAGACGCTCTCCCTTGTCTCCCACCGGGGATTTCCAGGTGAGAACGTCGAAGATAATCATGTGGCGGGTATCGTCCATGAATCGCTCCAGGGCGAGAATGTCATGCCCGCCAATGACGGCAGAATCAGAACCCATACATGAAGTCCTCCTTCCGGGCATAAAATTATCGGGCAAGCAAAGGCTTGTCCGATAGGGATGGGTATTCTGTTACCGGCTCTGCTCACGCTGGCGCTTGCGCTGCCATGCGTCCAGCAGCTTGAAAATGGTCGTTTCAATCTGCATGGGGGTATAGGATCGAGGGAAGTATTTGCGGAGCTTTTCACCGGGCAGCGTGATGTCGGTCCGTTCCGGTTTCTTCTGCTCCGCCATGATCTGAAGCATGGTGTCCTCATTCAGTTCCCCGGACTGACTGAGCTTTTTCATGCGCTGGGCCTGGGAGAGCGAGGGGGTAGCCTGCTCACTGTCGATTGTCTCCAGAAGCAGGGCCTGTTCCTTGGGTGTCAGGGCCGCAAGCTGATACGCGGGGGTCAGGGCGATTTTCTTATCGTCCACCATCTTCTGAAGTTCCGGGACCAGCTGCGTAAGAGCGATGTAGTTACGGATGGTGTCACCGCTGACACCGGCCTCCTGGCCGACTTCATCGTCGCTGCGGAAATTCGCCGAAACATTCGGCGCATTTTCCTGTTCGTCTTTGTTGGGCCGTCCGGCCCGCCGCTTGATGGCATCCAACTTCATCTTGTACGCCTTGGCACGTTCCGAGGGCAGGATGCTCTCGCGCTGAAGGTTGCTGTCCACCATGACGATGGTGGCGCTGTCTCTGTCCATGTCGCGGACGATGACCGGCATGGAAGTCAGGCCAGCCAGCTCACAGGCGTGTTTACGCCGGTGGCCCGCGATGATCTCGTAACCGCCCTCCTCCCGGGGGCGGACAAGACCGGGGATAATGACGCCGTTTTCTTTTACGCTTGCTGCGGTTTCCCGCATGGATTCGTCATCCCTGACCTGAAACGGATGGTCCGTGAAGGGATGCAGTTCGGCCAGCGGGACCATGACAACAACTTCCTGCGTCACCGGCTGGCCCACAGCCGCGGCTTTCCTGCCGCGCTTTTTGGGTGTGGTCGTTTCCGCCATTTCGTTCCTCCTGTCGGCGTATGGCTTTGGGTAGAAAAAAGGACACTTCTTCTTTTCAGAGGAAATGTCCTTTTCCGGGCAGGTAAGCAGCCTGCCTATGCGGTATTCATTTTTGTCGCTAATTTAACACCCCCTACGGAATAACGGTTTCGCGGCCTGATTTTTCGGGTTGGAAAAGGATGAAAAATCCGCCTGATAAACCTCCAAACCCTTGAAATTACGGGGCTTTTCCGGTTTGTCGTTATTATACCGTAAGGGCACAGTTACGCCGTGGCCGCTATCCGATCAGGGGACGATATTAAGACCGTGCAGGGTAACTTAGGCCACGCTACCGCCGCCTTCACCCTGGACGTTTACGGACACGTTACCGACCAAATGAAGCAGGACAGTGCCAACCGCATGGAGGCATTTATCAAGAGCGTTTCCGGCTCCTGAAATGGGGTAGAAAATCCTGTAAGGGGTAAACGAAGGGGTAAACGGTTCAAAACACGCAAAAGAAAAACCTCGTAACCATTGCGGTTACGAGGTTTCTTTCTGGAGGTGACACCCGGATTTGAACCGGGGAATCAGGGTTTTGCAGACCCTTGCCTTACCACTTGGCTATGTCACCATCGGAGACATTTATATTATATGCGACTTTTGTGAAAAAGTCCACACTTATTTTTAGATTTTTGATGCCCACACATTTGTGTGGGCATCAATCTGGAGCGGGCAACGAGGCTCGAACTCGCTACCTCCACCTTGGCAAGGTGGCGCTCTACCAGATGAGCTATGCCCGCAGGTGGTGCCCAGAGCCGGAATCGAACCAGCGACACGTGGATTTTCAGTCCACTGCTCTACCAACTGAGCTATCTGGGCAAATCTTTCGACCCGCCGGAACGGCGCGGCCGGGGAATTTCAACCCCAAAAGGGACCCACGAGATGAACTCCATCTCGTGGGAGATGGCGACCCGGAACGGGCTCGAACCGTCGACCTCTAGCGTGACAGGCTAGCGTTCTAACCAACTGAACTACCGGGCCATATAAAACTCTGGTGGGAACAACTGGACTCGAACCAGTGACCCCCTGCTTGTAAGGCAGGTGCTCTAACCAGCTGAGCTATGCTCCCAGGTTGCCGCTCTCGTCAGACGGCAAAAGTTATTATACTCAACAGTGCCCGATATGTCAACTCATTTTTCAAATTTTTTAGGTTTTTTTCTTCATATTCGACAGAAGCGTTTCCAACTGCTGGCGTGTAAAGGTCTGAACATTGTCGCAGAACTGGCAGCGCAGCTCCGCGCTGCCCTGCTCCTCGATGAGGCTTTCCAGCTGTTGGGGGCCAAGGCTGATGAGGGCCCGCTCCATCCGCTCCCGGCTGCAATAGCAGCGGTACTCCACCGGACTCTTTTCCAGGATATCCAGATCAAAGTCTGACAAGGCCTTCCGCAAAATGGCCTCCGGGTCATCGTTTTCCCGCAGGAGACCCGTGACGCTGCCGGCGGCCATGACGCCGCCCTCCACTCTGGAGATCACGTCCTCTCCGGCGCCGGGCAGCAGCTGGATAAGATAGCCGCCGGCGGCCAGCACGCTCTGGTCCCGGTCCACCAGCACCCCCAGGCCGCAGGCGGTGGGGATCTGCTCGGACTCCACAAAATAGGCCGCCAGGTCCTCGGCGATCTCGCCGCCCAGCAGACCCACGCTGCCCACGTAGGGCTCCTTCATGTTCAGGTCCCGGATAACAGTCAGGGTGCCGTCACAGCCCACGGCGGAGCCCACGTCCAGCTTGCCGTCAGGCCGCAGAGGGATGTCCACCGTCGGGTCATCCACAGTGCCCCGGACGTTGCCTTCGTTATCGGATACCGCCAGGATCTTGCCCAGAGGGCCGCCGCCCTTAATCTGAAGCGTGACGGAGGCGCCATCCCCCTTCAGCGCGTTGCCCATCATGGACGCCGCCGCCAGGGTACGGCCCAGGGCCGCCGTGGCCACCGGCAGTGTCTTGTGGATCTGCCGGGCCCGCTCCGTCAGGTCCCGGGTGGACACCGCCACCGCCTTTACAAAGCCATCCTTGGAGATGGCGCGTACCAGTTGATCGCTCATTGCACAAAATCCTCCATGAAAGTTACCGGGGCTTTACTGCCCGGACGATCCAGCGGTCCTCCTCCGCCTTCGGCGGACGGATCGTCAGGTCGCCGGTGACGCGGATATCCGTGAAGCCAGCGTCCGTCAGGTATGTCCGCAGCTGCTCTTGCGTCCAGGCCCGCTCCCGGTGC
Organism: Oscillospiraceae bacterium; assembly: GCA_021771265.1. Classification (GTDB taxonomy): domain Bacteria; phylum Bacillota; class Clostridia; order Oscillospirales; family Oscillospiraceae; genus Oscillibacter. The sequence continues at coordinate 28,387 of JAETPK010000038.1, read as the reverse complement.
TCCTCAAAGTCCCGGTCCCAGGCACCCTCCCCGTTCAGCCGGAACAGGTCTACCTGGTAGGTGCACACCTGGGTCCGCTCCGAGAAAAAGGTCCGCCAGACGCAGAAGCTCTCCTCCGTCTCGTCCATATACATCTGGCCGTCCATCCGGCGGAGCTTATAGGGCGTGTTCACATCGAAAATAAATTGCCCGCCCGCCTTCAGCCAGCGGTGCACCCGGGAGAAGGTCTCCCGGATGTCCTTCTCCCGGGTCAGATAGTTCAGAGAATCCAGGGTGGACACCACCGTGTCCACCGGCTCCAGAAGCCGCAGCCGGGGCATGGTCTGAAGCAGGAACAAAGGCGGCTGCCCATCAAGGGCGGCCGCTTTCCCCATGGCCTGTGTCAGCATCTCCTCGCTGCCGTCGGTGGCGGTCACCTGATAGCCCTTCTGGGCCAAGAGACACGCGATGGTGCCGGTGCCGCAAGCCAGATCCAGCACAGTGCGGACAGGGATGGCACTTTTTTGAAACAGGCGCGCCAGAAACTCCGCCCGCCTGCGGTAGCTGCCATCGGCCATCAGCTGGTCATAGCTGGCGGCCAGCGCATCGTAGCTGCTCATTTTTTCTGTTCCTTCATCCGCTCAAACAGTTTGGCATAGGCGCCTGTGCCATAGCTCAGTGACCGGTTCACCCGGCTGATGGTGGCGCTGGAGGCACCGGTGCGTTCCAGGATCTCGTTATAGATCATACCGCTGTCCAGGAGAGACGCCACCTCAAACCGCTGCTCCATGGAACGCAGCTCGGAGACCGTACACAGGTCCTGGAAGAAATCATAGCACTCCTGCTCGTCCTTCAGCATCAGGATCGCTTTATACAGCTGGTCGCTCTTTTCCTTTTTCCCGATCTTGACCATGTCACGTACCCTTTCTGTGATCTTTCTGATGTTTTCACCGGCGTTTTACCGGCATTTTGTATTTTATCATTCTACTGCATGAAAGTAAAGGGTCTACCGCCAAAATTTTCTTACACTTTAAAGCATGGGAGCGGGGCAGCCCGCACCGGGACGTGCCAGTCCTCATACACTGGAACAAACGTCATTTCATAAAGGAGGAGACGGCATCCCATGAAAGCGTCTATGGCGCAGCTGTCCACACAGCCCCTCGTCACAGAGCGGGAATGGACCGAGGACGGCATCCCGGTGCTGACAGCGTCCTGTTCCCTGCCCCAGCCGGTGAAGCCTCAGGGTGCCGCGGCACGCCGGGTCCGCCGGTATTACCAGCTGCAGCGGCGGTGCTTTTTCCGGTATTGTGAGACCTGGCTGCTGTCTCAGGCCAGGGCGGAATACCATGCCGCTCTGGTGGCCAGCCGTCCCCTGCCCTGCTTCCGGGCGGAGCTGGGATACCGTGTCACCTGGAATCAGGATGGCCTTTGGAGCCTGTACACCTACACCCGGGAGACCTGCCCCGGCGGCCCTCCCCTTCTGGGCCGGCGGGGAGACACCTGGGATCTGGCGGCAGGCTACCCCATTCCCCTAAAGGCCTTTTTCCCCGGCATCCGGAGCTGGCGAGGCGTCCTGCTGGACTTTGCCGCCGGGGAGATCACCCGGCGGGAGGCAGCAGGAGTGGCCCGTTACCACGACCACTGGCGGCAGGCTCTGCGGCGGCACTTCAATTCCCAAAGCTATTATCTGACAGAGGACGGTCTGGCCTTCTTCTATCCCATGTACGCCATCGCCCCCGCCGTGGAGGGAACGCCGGTGTTCACCCTGCCCTTCGCCACGCCGGGTCTCCGGCAGCCGGCGACACATGCGCCGCAGTCAAGCCGGCCCGGCGCATAAGCGCCGGGCCGTGAGCCTTTCTTATTTCCGCGGGTCCTTGTAATGGACATGGAGCAGCTCGTGAGTGCGGCCCTTCAGCGCGCCCTCCAGCAGCTCCGTCGCGATGGGGTTCCGCTCAGAGCGCTTAATGAGTGCCGCCCGGTCCGCCTCGTACAAGCCCTCGGCACGCCGCTGCTTGACGGGGATGAGGCCATAGGGCTGGCCCGCGCCGCCCACGCAGCCGGTCTTGCAGGTCATGACCTCCACCAGGTCGTAATAAGCCCGGCCTTCCTCAATATCCTTCAGCAGCTTTTTGGCATTCACCAGACCGTGGACCACGGCGATGCGCAGCACCCGGTCACCCACGGGAAGCGTGACTTCCCGGATCACATCGCTGCCCCGGATGCCGGAGAACTGGATGGCCTGGAGGGTGTTCTTGGACTTGTCCTCCACCACCCGGCGGGCCACGGCCTCCGCCACGCCGCCGGTGGTGCCGAAGATGGTGGCGGCGCCGGTGCCCATGCCAAAGGGCAGATCAGGCGCCTCGCCCTCCAGCTCGTCAAAACGGATGCCGGACTCCTTGATCATGGTGATGATCTCCTGAGTGGTCAGCACCAGGTCCACATCAGGCACGCCGTCGTGCTGGAACTCCTCCCGCTTGGCCTCCATCTTTTTGGCGGTGCAGGGCATGATGGCGATGTGGAAGGTGGTACGGCCGTCGGCGGCGTCCTTGGCCTTGTACTGGTCCTTCAGCACCGCCGCGAACATCTCCATGGGGGACTTGCAGGTAGAGATGTTTTTCAAATACTTCGGATTTTCCTTTTCCAGATACTTGATCCAGGCCGGGCAGCAGCTGGTGAACATGGGGAAGGGGCCGCCCTTTTTCAGTCGCTCCAAAAACTCCGCCGACTCCTCCATGACCGTCAAGTCCGCACCGAAATTGGTGTCATACACCTCGTCGGCGCCCATCATTTTCAGAGCGGAGACCAGCTTGTCGATGGCGTTGACGCCGGGCTCCAGGCCAAAGGCCTCGCCCACGGCCACGCGGACGGCGGGGGCGATCTGGAATACCACCCGTTTGTCGGCGTCGTACAGCACCCGCCAGGCCTTGCCGATCTCATCCCGCACGGTGATGGCGCCGGTGGGGCAGGCGGCGGCGCACTGGCCGCAGCTGATGCAGTTGGTATCAGAGAGCTTGCGGTCAAAGGCAGGAGAGACCACCAGGTCGCTGCCCCGGTGGGCAAAGTTCAAAATGCCCATGCCCTGCATCTCCTCGCACACCCGCACACAGTCGCCGCAGAGGATGCACTTGTTGGGGTCCCGGACGATGGCGGGAGAGGAATGGTCCTTCTCATAGTGGGGACGGGTGTCCTCGAACCGCACCCGGCGGACACCGAATTGCAGCGCCAGGTCCTGGAGCCGGCATTTGCCGCTTTTTTCGCAGGTGGTGCAATCCCGGCAGTGGGAGGCCAGCATCAGCTCCAGGATCATCCGCCGGTGCTTCAAAAGCCGGGCCGTGTTGGTGCGGATCTTCATGCCGTCCCGGGGCTCCATGGAGCAGGAGGCGTCGATCTTGCCCCGCTCGTCCTCCACCACGCACATCCGGCAGGCGCCGAAGGTGGACAGCTCTGAATAATAGCAGAAGGTGGGCATGTCGATGCCGGCCTTCCGAATGACCGCCAGAACGTTTTTCTCCCCGTCAAAGGGCACCCGCTGGCCGTCGATATACATAATTCCCTTTGCCATAGGTCAGCCCTCCTTTGCCGCTTCGATGGCGCCGAAGGGGCAGTTACCCACGCAGGCGCCGCAGTTGATGCACTTCTCCGGGTCGATGGTATGAGGCTGCTTCACGGAGCCGGAAATGGCCTCCATGGGGCAGTTCTTGCGGCACTTGCCGCAGCCCTTGCACTTTTCCGCGTGAATGATGGGGTGGGGCTTTTCCCGGTTGCAGATGGGGCAGTGATGGTCCACCACGTGGGCCAGATACTCGCTGCGGAAGTATTTCAGCGTGCTCTGGACGGGCTTGCAGGCGCTCTGTCCCAGGCCGCACAGGGCCGTGGAGCTGATGGTGTCCGCCAGCTCCTCCAGCAGCTCCAGGTCCTCCATGGTGCCCTTGTTGGCAATGATGCGGTCCAGGATCTCCAGCATCCGCTTGGTGCCCTCCCGGCAGGGAACGCACTTGCCGCAGGATTCCTTCTGGGTGAATTCCATGAAGAAACGGGCGGTTTCCACCATGCAGGTGTCCTCGTCCATGACCACCAGGCCGCCGGAGCCGATCATGGCGCCGATCTTCTTCAGGGAGTCAAAGTCCAGGGGCAGGTCCAGATGCTCCTGGCTGGCGGTGGTGGCGCCGCCGGAGGGGCCGCCGATCTGGACGGCCTTGAACTTCTTGCCGTTCCGGATACCGCCGCCGATGTCAAACACCACTTCCCGGATGGTGGTGCCCATGGGCACCTCAATGAGGCCCGTGTTCACCACGTTGCCCGTCAGGGCAAAGGCCTTGGTGCCGGGGCTGGTGCGGGTGCCGATGGAATGGTACCAGTCCACGCCGTTGCGGATGATGAGGGGCACGTTGGCAAAGGTCTCCACATTGTTCAGCACCGTGGGCTCCGCCCAGAGACCGTGCTCAATGGTCCGGGGCGGCTTGACCCGGGGCATGCCCCGGTTGCCCTCAATGGAGGCGGTCAGGGCACTGCCCTCGCCGCAGACAAAGGCGCCGGCGCCCCGGTTTACATGGATGCGGAAGGAGAAATCCGTGCCCATGATATGGTCCCCCAGCAGGCCGTAATCCTCCGCCTTGGCGATGGCGGCCTTCAAGCGGCTGACGGCCAGGGGGTATTCGGCGCGGACATAGATATAGCCCTCGTCGCTGCCCACGGCCAGTCCCGCGATCATCATCCCCTCCAGCACGCTGTGGGGATTGCCCTCCATGATGGAGCGGTCCATGAACGCGCCGGGGTCGCCCTCGTCGCCATTGCACACCACATATTTTTTGGGTGAGGTCTGCTTCCGGGCGCCCTCCCACTTCCGGCCGGCAGGGAAGCCGCCGCCTCCGCGGCCGCGAAGGCCGGAGTCGGTGATGGTCTTACAGATCTCCTCCCCGTTCATCTCGAACAGAGCCTTTTCAAAGCCGGCGTAGCCGCCCTTGGCGATATACTCCTCAATGTCCTCGGCGTCGCTGCGGCCGCAGTTTTCCAGCACCACCCGGTGCTGCTTTTTATAGAAGGGGATATCCTCCTGCCGTGGATAGGCCACGCCGTCCAGATGGTACACCAGGCGGTCGATGATCTCGCCGCCCAGAACGGTCTTTTCGATGATCTCGTGGCAGTCCTCGGGCTTGACATGGATGTACATGATGCCCATGGGCTCGATGTGGACCAGGGGGCCCATTTCGCAGAAGCCGTGGCAGCCGCTCATTTTCACATGAAGGCTCTTTTCCTCATCGGTGTCATGCTTCAGACCCACATACACCTGCAGGCCCCGCTTCTCGCACTCGGCCTTGATGTTGTCATAGATCTTCATGGCGCCGCCGGCAATGCAGCCGGTGCCGGCGCAGATCAGGACGGAGGGCACCTGCTCGCTCTGCTTCAAGGCGTTGCGGGCATTGGCCTGGAACACGTGGAAGCTGTCCCGTGTCAATTTCGTCTGGATCATTTCCCGCTCTCCTCCTTTCGGATCTCCTCCAGCAGCGCCAGGGCCGCCTCGGGCGTCATTTTCGCGTGGACCTCTCCGTCAATGGTCATGACAGGTGCCAGGCCGCAGGCGCCCAGACATGCCACCGTCTCCAGTGTGAAGACACCGTCGGCGGAGGTCCTTTTCTTGCCGGTCAGGCCCAGATAATCGTGGATCGCGTCATAGATGGGCTGGGATTTGCGCACGTGGCAGGCGGTGCCGGCGCAGACCTTGATAATGTGTCTGCCCTTGGCTTCCAGAGAGAAGTTCTCATAAAATGTAGCCACGCTGTACACCTTGGCGGTGCTGATGCCCAGCTTTTCCGCCACCAGGGTCAGCGCGTCCTCGCTGAGGTACTTGTACTCCGCCTGGATCTCCTGCATGATGGCAATGAGATTGCATTGCTGGCAGCCGTAGCTGTCGATGATCTCACTGGCCCGGGTCAATTCGTTGCTCATCGGCGTATCTCCTTTTCTTGCAAGCGCCCCTGGGCGCTTTGATTTCCCCGTTCAATATTATACGATTTGACAAAGTCCGTGTCAAAATGTTTTATTTTTTTGTAATAACAAACGTTTTCGTGTGTCTCATTTTGTGGAAAAAGCAGAAAAACCGTCCTCTGGGTCTCCGGAGGACGGTTTTTCTCTATCATTTTCTTTACTTGACAACCCTGTCCTACTTATTTTTTCACGCTGACGCCGTGGGTGGACTTCACCACCATGGCGGTGAGGGCGAACAGGGCGATGGCGTTGGGAATGACCATGAGGTTGTTGAACATATCCGTCAGCTCCCACACCAGGTCGTTGCTCATGACAGTGCCCAAGAAGATGAACACCAGCGCGGCGGCGGAGTAGACCTTGACGGACTTCTTGCCGAACAGGTAGATGACGTTGATTTTGCCGAACAGGTTCCAGCTGAGGACCGTGGAGAAGGCGAAGAAGAACAGGCAGATGGCCACGAACATGGCGCCCAGATCCGCACCGAACACGGTGCCGAAGGCCGTCTGGGCCAAGTTGGCCTTGCCGATGCCCTCAGGAATAACGCCGGTGGCCAGGATGCCGTCGGAGGTATACAGGGTGGAGATGATGACCAGCGCGTTGAGAGTCAACACCACGAAGGTGTCGATAAACACGCCAATCATGGCCACCACGCCTTGGTCGTGGGGGTCGGACACGTTGGCCTGGGCGTGGGCATGAGGCGTGGAGCCCATACCGGCCTCATTGGAGAACAGGCCGCGCTTGGCGCCCTGGCTGACCGCGGTCTTGATGGCATAGCCAAAGCCGCCGCCGATGATGGCCTGGGGCTGGAAGGCATACTTGAAGATCATGCCGAAGGTGGCGGGGAGGTACTTGACGCGGGCCACCAGGATGACCAAGCCGCCCAGCAGGAAGATGGCCGCCATGATGGGGACAACCTTCTCCGTAACGGAGGCCAGACGCTGGACGCCGCCCAGGAAAATGACGCCGCAGATGGCCACCAGAGCCAGTCCCACGATCCAGGAGGGGATGCCAAAGGCCGTCTGGAAGGTGGAGCCGATGGAGTTGGACTGGACCATGCAGCCCATGAAGCCCAGGGCCAGGATGATGGCCACGGCGAAGAAGCCGGCCAGGAACTTGCCGAAAGCGCCCTTGAAGGCGGTGGTGATGTAGTACACGGGGCCGCCGTGGATGGTGCCGTCCTCATCCACCACGCGGGTCTTCAGCGCCAGCGTGATCCACATCCAGAAGATGGCGCCGGGACCGCCGGTGAGGATGGCGCCGGAGGCACCCACGATGTTGCCGGTGCCCACCTGGGCGGCAATGGCGGTGGCCAGCGCCTGGAAGGAGCTCATGCCCCGCTCCTGCTTTCCGCCCCGCAGGGACAGATTGCCGAACACCTTTTTCATGCCCTCGCCAAAGCAGCGGACCTGGACAAAGCGGGTCTTGACGGAGTACCACAGGCCAACGGCCACCAGCAAAAATACCAGGATGTAGTTGGACAGGTACGTGTTGATCTTGACAACGATGTCAAGTAAGACGGATTCCACAGATGCGAACATGGTTTGTTTCCCTCCCGAAAAAATAAACGGACCAGCTGAATACCAGCTGCTCCGGAAAAGAAAACGCAGGCGCACGCGGACCTCCACGTCCGCGTTCCCCCACTCTGTCCTTTTACCTGAGAGATTCAGCGGCAGCGCCGCCTTGCACCTTCGGTACCCGTTGCCGGGCTTCTCCAGAGCCACATCCATCCATAGTCCCTACCCGTTTTCCCGGGCGCCTGAGAGTTTCACTCCTTCGGCAGGCTTGCGCCGTTCCCCTACAGACTTCGTTTGCCGTTATCAAATTGTGTTATTACCATACCACGGCACCTCCCGGATGTCAATTGCGTTTTTACACAAATTGTCCGCATACCAGCGACGCATATTCTCAATATATGGACAATTCGCCTGTATGTGTCTGCAAAAAGCCCCGCCTGCTATGCAGGCGGGGCCGAAAGCACGCGCTTAATAGAAGGTATGGATGTAATCCAGCACATCCTGCCGGGTGCCCTGGAAGGGGCCGGGAGTCTCCATTTTCAAAGAGACCAGCGCCGTGCAGTACTGCAAGGCGTCGGCGATGCCAGCCCGCTGGCGCTCCGTGATATAGCCGGCGAAGGTGGTGTCGCCCCGGCCGGTGCGGCCGGACAAGTTCCGGGCCTTGATGGGGCAGGTATAAATGGCCTTGCCGTCATAGGCCAGGACCTCGGTGTTATGGGTGATGAGGACCTCCTTGGCGCCCCACTGGTGCAGCAGGCGGGCAGCCTCCGCCCGGTCCGTCAGACCCGTGAGGATCTCTGCCTCGGCGGCATCGGTCTTCAAATAATCGATGCAGGGAAGGTACTCCTTTTTCTCCGCCCAGTCATGGAAGGCCATGGTCTTGTCCGCCTCCACATGGCGCAGCAGGCACTGGACATCCACGGCCACCTTGCCGTGCTTCGCCGCCTCGGCGAACAGGGCGCCGTCAAAATCGCCGTACACCAGCCCGGCGAAATGGTAGATCTTCGTGTCGATGTCCGGCAGCTCATCAAACCGGAAGGGGTCGCACACACCCATGGAGGTGCAGGCCCGCTTTTCCTTGTCAGCGGTAAAATACTGATTGCGGATGGAGCAGGTGGCCTTGGACGCCTTCCAGTAAACATCCGCGCCGGAGCCCGCGAAGCGCTCCTCCACGTTGGCGTCGCCAGGATTCAGCTTCGTGAATACCGCCGTGCGGTTGCCGCTTTTGGCCGCCGCGAAGCCGGAGGCCACCACGGCGCCGCCTACCTCCTTGCGCTCGTTGCCCTGATAGTCGATATTGTGGTCCAGGGATACCGGCCCGATGACCAGCACATCATATTCTTTCTTCATCTCATGGACTCCCTTCTGATTGGTTTCCATTTCTATTCTACCATTTTCGGGCAACAGCGTAAAGGCCTCACCGCCGTTTTTACAGCTCCTCCACTGACAAAACGCCCCGGGTGGCATGGATATCCGCCAGCAGCTTCTCCACCTTGCACTTCTTGTTGAGCCGCAGAGAGAAAATGGCGCAGGCGTTGTGGTGCTCGCTGCCGGTGGGACGGGTGATCTCCAGATTCAGGATCTTCAAATTCAGCTCCCGGAACAGCTTCAGCACCTTTTCCAGGCAGTTTCGGTCCGTATATTCCATGTACAGGTTGATCTCCGGCGCATTCTCCAGCATCCGGTACTCCAGCCGGGCAAACACCAGCTCCGCCATCAGGATGAGCACCGTGGTGAAAATGCCGCCCTCGTAAAAACCGCCGCCCAGGGCCAGCCCCACGATGGCGGAGGCCCACAGGCCCGCCGCAGTGGTCAGGCCCTTTACCCGCTGCTGGCGGGTGACGATGATGGTGCCGGCTCCGATGAAGCCGATGCCGGCCACCACCTGGGCGCCCAGGCGGGCCATATCAGTGTAATAATGCATGTAGAGAAACAGGTACTGGCTGGTGAGCGTGGTCATGGCCGCGCCCAGGCAAATGAGAATATGGGTGCGGAAGCCCGCCGGCCGGCGCTTGTATTCCCGCTCCACACCGATGACGCCGCCGCAGACCACCGCCAGCAGCATCCGCACAAACACAGACGCCACCGTGACCTCCCGCAGGCTGTTAAATAAAGCGATCACAACGAACTCTCCTTCCCTCAGATCTCATCAATGGTATAGACGCCCTCGACCTCCGAAATGGCCGCCAGCACACGGGCATGGGCCTGCTTTTGGTGCAGGCGGACGCTGAACACCGCACTGGGACGAAGAAGGTTTTCCTCCCGGCCCCGCGCAATGTCCACCTCATAGATCTGAGCGTCCTGAGATTTGATGCGGTTGATGATGGCGCCCACATCGTCCAGTGTCTGAAACTCCACATAAATATTCATGTTGCGGGCGTTTTCGATGATGAAGTTCTCCACATACGGCAGCAGCCGGATCACCAGGAAAATCAGCAAAACGGCCAACAGCACACATTCGTAAAATCCCGCGCCGATGGCCAGGCCCATGCAGGCGGAGGCCCACAGGCCCGCCGCGGTGGTCAGGCCCTTTACCTCCTGGCGGCCGGTGACAATGATGGTGCCGGCACCCAGAAAGCCGATACCGTTGATGACTTGGGCACCGAAGCGGGACACATCCGTGCGGATGCCGATCTCTCCCGCCAGGTCCGCCCACTGGGTCGTGAGCATATGGTATTCATACTGGCTCAGCAGCATGGTCAGCGCCGCGCCCAGGCACACCAGCATGTACGTCCGGAAGCCCGCCGGCCGGCGCTTGCGTTCCCGCTCCAGGCCGATGAAGCCGCCAAACAGCATGGCCAGGGTCAGCCGCAGCAGGATGGACGCCAGATTCAATTGCCGCAGCTGGTCAAAAAATGCATACACAGGACTACTCTCCTTTTCTCCCGGCGGACCGCACGGTGATGATACACGGGAAGCCTCCGGGCCGTTTTTCCCCTTTCGCGCATATGACAACAAACGCTTTTCGCTCATCACGAAAGCGTTTGCGTAAATACACTTTTGTTTCATCGGCGGAATGGTTTTATTCTTTGTACCATTTATGCAGGAAAATGTCAATACGTTTTGAAAACGCCCATTTATTTTTGTAGAATTGCACGAAAAGGCACTCGCTTTCCCGGCTGTTTGCCCGCCTTTCCACGTCTGATTTTGGTAAACGTTTGACTCCTTTGGCGAAAAAGTCCGGGCCGGGTGGCCCGGACTCTTTATACAAGCTCCACATACCGTGCGGTCAGCTCCCCGCCTTCGCCGGCGGTGAAGGTCAGGTATTTTGCCCTGGCGGCCCGGCTGACCCTGGCGCTCCAGGAGCCTGTTTTCAAGAAAAGCACCTAAAAAACATCCGGTCTTACCCGACCGGATGCTTTTTTATGGGGCCCCCTTATCCCAGGACCACGTCCAGCAGCATCATGATGAGAAAGCCTGTCATCACACTGATGGTGCCCGCGTGGGAGTGCTCGCCCAGCTGGGCCTCCGGGATCAGCTCCTCCACCACCACATAGAGCATGGCGCCCGCCGCAAAGGACAGCACCCAGGGCATGATGCCGGTGACGCTGCCGGCCACTAGCACCGTCAGAAGGCCGAAAATAGGCTCCACCACGCCGGAGGCGGCGCCGCAGAGGAAGGCTTTGGTCCGGCCCACCCCCTGGGACTTCATAGGCAGGGAGACAGCGGCGCCCTCCGGGAAGTTCTGGAGGCCCATGCCCAGGGCCAGAGCCACGGCACCAGCCAGGGCGCCGGGGGCGGTATCCATGGCCGCCACAGAAAAGCTCAGTCCCACGGCCATGCCCTCCGGGATGTTGTGGAGCGTCACCGCCAGGACGATCATGGTGGTGCGCTTCCAGTGGGCGGGCAGACCTTCCGCCTGGTCGCTGCCCATGTGCAGGTGGGGCAGCAGGCCGTCCAGCAGCATCAGCGCGGCGCCGCCCAGAACGAAGCCGCCGCCCACCGGCAGCAAGATCCTATTGCCCACTGCCTCCGCCATCTCCATGGCTGGAATGAGCAGCGACCACACCGACGCGGCGATCATCACACCGGCGGCAAAGCCCAAAAACACCTTCTGTGTCGTATGGGACAGGTCCTTTTTGAAGAAAAACACCATGGCGGCACCCAGGACGGTGGCAAGGCAGGTGAAGCCGGTGCCCAGGGCCGCATAAAACAATTCTCGCTGCAGCATCATACGCTCCTTTCCAGTTGGGTCCATCATACCCTGTCCGGGGGGATTTTTCCAGAGGGAGTTTGCACCCCCCCCATTCTTTTTCGTCTTGGCGAAAAAGGACCCTCCAGAGGGGCTTCTCTTGCCGCTTTGCGGCAATTCACCTTCTGCGCCGTGCATGGTGGAAGAAAAAGCCGCTTCGTCCAAACTTGCCCGTTCGGGCAAGTTTGGGGATGCGGACGGTTGAAAGCCACGATCGGACAAAACCTGCTAGGTCTCATCCGAGTGCGCTGAAACGCGCCTTTCAACCCGCGCTCATACCGCAAGTTGTGACGCTTCCGCAAATTTCAGGGTGCTTATCGAAGCGCCTTACCTCTGGCCCCGCTGCTGCTCCGCCGGGGGTGTTTCCAAAGAGGGGGCCGCAGCCCCCTCTTTGTGTCGTTTGAAGGGGAGGTCCAGGAGGGGGAAAATCAGCGAAGCGCCGCCTGTGGCGGATGAAGCGAGCTGATTTTCGAGGCAGCGGCACGATTGGCGGCCCGATAGGGGCCGGGAATCGTATCGCCGCAACGGTGGGCCAAGACCGAAATCCCCCTCCTGGCGTGTCTTTTGGACCGTGCACGGCCCGTTTTCTCCACGGGGAGAAAATGGGGGTGCATTGCCCACCTCCACCGAGGTGTCACCCATCCTGAGAGGATGCCCCCTCCCTCTTTTGAAAATACCCACACGCCGGTGTTTTCGCCTTGCGCATCTTGCACCTTGGCTTCACACAGTGCCCATCATCAATGGGCTCATAACGCCAACCACATTTGATATAATGCCGCCGGAAATATTTACAGTTCTCACAGGTTTCTTCCATTTTCCACCGCCCCCTAATGTTATTATACACTAAATAGCACTATTTGCAACCAGTTGTTTTCATAAAAGCATCATTTTATACTATGTTACATAAGGTGGTGCATTATGATGGCAGAGCCTATTTTGGTAAATCGAACCCGCTTCACATCTTCTCTGAAAAATGAATTGATGGCCGGATTTAATGAATTGGCTGCGGAGACCCGCATTCCAAAATCCCGTTTAATCGACGAAGCCATCGAGGACCTTTTAAAAAAGTACGAAAAAAAGAACGGCTGAACCAGCCGTTCTTTTTTCATCTCTTTTTAGAACTCCGCGTTGCCCACAGTACGGGGGTGCAGCTCCACATCCCGGATGTTGTTGATGCCCGTGAGATACATGACCATCCGCTCAAAGCCCAGGCCAAAGCCCGCGTGCTTGCAGCTGCCGTAGCGGCGCAGGTCGCAGTACCACCAGTAATCCTCGGGCTTCATGCCCAGCTCCTTGATGCGGCCCTCCAGGACGTCGATGCGCTCCTCACGCTGGCTGCCGCCGATGATCTCGCCGATACCGGGCACCAGACAGTCCGCCGCGGCCACGGTCTTGCCGTCATCGTTGAGGCGCATGTAGAAAGCCTTGATCTCCTTGGGATAATCCGTGACGAACACCGGGCGCTTGTACACCTGCTCGGTGAGATAGCGCTCATGCTCCGTCTGGAGGTCGCAGCCCCAGAACACCTTGTAATCAAACTTATCGTTGTTCTTCTCCAGGATCTCCACGGCCTCGGTGTAGGACACCCGGCCGAAATCGGAATCGGCCACGTGAGTCAGGCGGTCCATGAGGCCCTTGTCCACGAAACTGTTGAAGAAGGCCATCTCATCGGGGCACTTGCGCATGACCTCCTTGATGACGAACTTGATCATGGCCTCGGCCACATCCATATAGCCCTTCAGGTCGCAGAAGGCCATTTCCGGCTCGATCATCCAGAACTCAGCGGCATGGCGCTGGGTGTTGGAATTCTCCGCCCGGAAGGTGGGGCCGAAGGTGTACACATCGCCGAATGCCATGGCGAAGTTTTCGCAGTTCAGCTGACCGGACACGGTCAGGCTGGTCTTCTTGCCGAAGAAGTCCTGGGACCAGTCCACCTGGCCGTCCTCGGTCTTGGGCACATTGTTCAGGTCCAGCGTGGTCACCTGGAACATCTCACCGGCGCCCTCGCAGTCGCTGCCGGTGATGATGGGCGTGTGGACATAGACGAAGCCCTGCTCCTGGAAGAACTGGTGGATGGCGTAGGCCGCCACGCTCCGCACCCGGAAGGCGGCGGAGAACAGGTTGGTCCGGGGACGCAGATGCTGGATAGTCCGCAGGAACTCCACGCTGTGGCGCTTTTTCTGGAGGGGGTAATCAGGAGAGGAGGTGCCCTCCACCTCAATGGCGGTGGCCTTCAGCTCCAGGGGCTGCTTGGCCTCCGGCGTCAGCACCACGGTGCCGGTGACGATGAGGGCCGCGCCCACGTTCTGGGAAGCGATGTCCTTATAATTCTCCAGAGCACCGGCCTCCATGACCACCTGCAGATTCTTGAAGCAGGAGCCGTCGTTCAGCTCAATGAAGCCGAAGTTCTTCATGTCCCGGATGGTGCGGGCCCAGCCGCCCACGGTGACCGTCTGGCCGGACAGAGTCTCGCTGTCGGCGTAAATCGCCGCGATTTTTGTGTAGCTCATTGCATTTCACCCGTTTTCTTGTATTTATGGCGCACAATCATGGCATATTGTACCGCATTTCCATTCGCTTTACAAGAGGGGACCTGGCTTCCGGCGCACTTTTTTCCGCTTCTTTCCTCAGGCGATGGCCTCGCTGCCGACTGTATAATCCCCCCAATAGCCGTCCTCCGCCTGAGCTGCAGTGCAGCTGTTGAAAAAGTAGGCCCCCAGGCCGCTGCGCCATTTCTGGGCATCAAAGGCGATGGGCTTGAGGTCGTAGCTGCCGAACACCGGCTTTTCCGTGATGGTGAACAGGCAGCCGTCCTCCCACTGCAGATGCTCCTTGTCGATATAGCCCTGCTCCGCCAGTTCGTCCCAGGTGCCGGTGACCAGCTCCCCGCCGTGGCGTTCGGCGAAGGTCCAGGCCACCGCCGCCTGTTCGCTTTCCGTCAGACTGGTTTGGGACAGGTCCACGCCGATATAGGTCAGGTCATCGCCGTTCAGTCCCGGGTCCACGGCCCACAGGTCCTCCAGCACCCACAGGTACAGGACGCACAGGTCATCAACGCCTTCCGACAGGATCGTCACGGTGGTAACGCCGGAGAACTGGGCAGGCCAGGTCTCCAGGACCGTGCCGTCGTAGGCGATCTCCGCCAGCGCGCCGGCTCTGGGCGCCCAGTCCGCCAGCGTTCCGCCGCTTTCATCCTCCAACAGCAGCTCCGCCGCGCCGGCGGGAAGGGAATAGATCGTTCCGCTCTCCGTGTCCGCCAGAAGCAGCTGGTTTCCGTCGCCCACGTCCACCACCCGGCAAACCGTGGTAACGAGCGCGGGCTCCGCCGTCTCGCCGCCAGTCTGGCCTTCTCCGGAGGGCGTACCGCCGGGAAGGGCGCTTCCCGTGGCGCCGCAGGCCGCCAGCAGGCACAGACAGAGATACACACTTAAAAATAAACACCATTTTTTCATAGAAACCGCCTCCTTTACATGGCTTATGACGGTGGGAGGATGGATTTGGTTCCAAATTAGGTATTGACAATCGTAAAAATATCTGTAATATAAGCATTAGATTATCAATATTAATTTTTGCTTAGAAGGAAGGTGGCCCCATGACCCAGCGGGAGCGGCAGCTGCTGAACTGGATCGAGGAAAATCCCCTCATCTCCCAGCAGGAGCTGGCGGACAAAGCAGGCATTACCCGGTCTTCCGTGGCGGTGCACATCTCCAACCTGATGAAAAAGGGCTATATCACCGGCAAGGGCTACATTGTCCGCACCGCGCCGTACGTGACGGTGGTGGGCGGCGTGAACATGGACATCGGCGGCCGTTCGGACCACGCGCTGGTATCTCAGGACTCCAATCCCGGCACTGTGTCCATGAGCCTGGGCGGCGTGGGGCGGAACATCGCCCACAACATGAGCCTCCTGGAGCTGGATGTGCGGCTTTTGACGGTGTTCGGCGACGACAGCAACGCCCAGAAGATCGCCGCCAGCTGCGGAGAGCTGGGCATTGACATCTCCCAGTCCCCTGTTGTCCCCGGCGGGCGGACCAGCACGTATCTGTTCATCAACGACGAGCAGGGCGACATGGCTCTGGCCGTCAGTGACATGGACATCTACCGTCACCTGACGCCCCAGCTGCTGGCGGTGCGGCAGAAGCTGCTGATGGGCAGCCAGGTCATCGTGCTGGACACCAACCTCCCCGAGGAGAGCATCCGTTGGCTGGCGGAAAACAGCACCGTGCCCCTGTTCGCGGACCCGGTGTCCACCGCCAAGGCCGTGAAGCTCAAGAACGTGCTGGGCAGGCTCCACACCTTAAAGCCCAACCGCATGGAGGCGGAGCTCCTCTCCGGCGTGCCCATCACTGACGAGGAAAGCCTGCATCGGGCGGCGGATGCCCTGCTGGCCACAGGCCTGCGGCGGGTGTTCATCTCCCTGGGGAGCGACGGCGTGTTTGCCGCCGACCATGACGCACGGCTCCACTTGCCGGTGCTGCCCGCCCACATGCGCAACACCACCGGCTGCGGCGACGCTTTCATGGCCGCCATCGCCTGGGCCTATCTTCAGGGCACGGACCTGCGGGACACCGCCCTGGCGGGCCTGGCGGCCTCCGCCATTGCCATGGAGGGCGCCGGGACCATCAACCCCGCCCTGGGCGTCCAGGCGCTGAAAGAACGGGCCGGGCTGTAAAATATGAAATAAAAAGCTAAAACTATCAATATATTCATCAATTGGAGGAATTTATCATGTCTTTGAACAAGTATCTCGACATTGCTCCCGAAGTGCAGAAGGCTCTGGAGGAGGGCCGCCCCGTGGTGGCGCTGGAGTCCACCATCATCTCCCACGGCATGCCCTATCCCCAGAACGTGGAGACGGCCCTGAACGTGGAGAAGATCATCCGGGACAACGGCGCCGTGCCCGCCACCATCGCCGTCATCAAAGGCCGCCTGAAGGCCGGCCTCAGCACCGAGGAGATCGACTATCTGGGCAAGACCGGCACCGCCGTGGCCAAGGCCAGCCGCCGGGACCTGCCTGTGCTGGTGGCCGAGGGCCGGGACGGCGCCACCACCGTCACCACCACCATGATCATTGCCCACATGGCGGGCATCCAGGTGTTTGCCACCGGCGGCATCGGCGGTGTGCACCGGGGCGCCCAGCAGACCTTTGACATCTCCGCCGACCTGGAAGAGCTGGCCCACACCCCCGTCATGGTGGTCTGCGCCGGCGCCAAGTCCATCCTGGACCTGGGATTGACCCTGGAATATCTGGAGACCCACGGCGTGCCCGTTATCGGCTACGGCACCGAGGAGCTGCCCGCCTTCTACACCCGCAAGTCCGGCTTCAAGGTGGACTACCGCATCGACACGCCCGCGGAGCTGGCCAAGGCCTTCTATGTGAAGCAGGACATGGGCCTGGGCGGCGGCATGCTGGTGACGAACCCCATCCCCGAGGAGTTCTCCATGGACGCGGACGTCATCAACAAGGCCATCGACGAGGCTGTGGCCGAGGCCAACACCCTGGGCATCCACGGCAAGGAGACCACGCCCTTCCTGCTGGCCAAGATCAAGGACCTGACCGGCGGCGACTCCCTGGCCAGCAACATCCAGCTGGTGTACAACAACGCCAAGGTGGCGGCCCGGACCGCCGGCGAGCTGTGCAAGCTTGCCAAGGCCTGAGGGATCTGATACAATGGACTGGCCGGGAGACCCCGGCCAGTCCGTTTTTTCAGGAGGCATTCTATGGAAAAAGCACCCTATCTGCCGGAATCCACCACAGCCACATTGTTTGCGGTGGTGGGAGATCCCTGGGGCCTTTTGGCGCTGTGGCTGGCGGTGGTCAACCTGGCGGCCTTTGTGATGTTCGGCGTGGACAAGTGGAAGGCCAAGCGCCCCGGCACCCGGCGCATTCCGGAACGGAACCTGTTTCTGACGGCCATGGCCGGCGGCAGCATCGGCGCGTGGCTGGGCATGAAGGCGTGGCATCACAAGACGCTGCACAAGTCTTTCCGTTTCGGCATCCCCATGATCTTCCTCTGCCAGGTGCTGCTGGCTTTGGGACTGTTTTTGTATTTCCGCGTCATTCGGTAAAAAAGTTCCCGCCTGCGGCGGGGACTTTTTTGTTTTGCCCACGCATAGCCTTTCCCAAACGGCGCACACTATGCCTCGGCGAAAGCCAACTCATTTCTTGCAGGAGGATGTATCGTATGAACAAGGATTGCACCAACAGCGGCTGCGCCTGCACGCCCAACCAGAGCATCAAGTGCACCGTCAACAACTGCGCCCACCACTGCCAGGACAGCAACCACTGCGGTCTGGACAGCATCACCGTGGGAACCCATGAGGCCAACCCCACCGAGGTCAAGTGCACCGACTGCGAAAGCTTCAAGCTGAAGTAACATCCCCGCCTCCGGGGGCTTGCCCCCGGGTACATAGGAGGTGGTCCGTGTGGAACGCAAATGGCCGGCCCGGCTGGCCGGCGGTGCGGCTGGTCTGGCCAACGGCTGCTTTGGCGGAGGCGGAGGCATGGTGTTTCTGCCTATTCTCTCCCGGTGGGGCGGTCTCAGCCAGAGAAAGCTGTACGCCACCTGCGTGGGCGTCATTTTCGCGGTGTGCCTGGTATCCGCCGCTGTATACCTGCTGCGGGGCAGCGTCCCCCTTTCCCAGGCGGCGCCCTATCTGGCCGGAGGGCTGGTGGGTGGCTTTATCGGCGGAAAGCTGTACGGCCGGATATCCACCACCTTTTTGAAGTGGCTGTTCGCCGCCTTTCTCTTTTACGCGGGGGTGAAATATCTGCTGTGACGGATTGGCTGCTTCCCTTTTTGTGCGGTCTGGGCGCCAGTATCATCTCCGCCTGGGGCGTGGGCGGCGGAACGCTGCTGCTGTTGGTGATGACGCTGTTTCTGGGGGTGGACCAGCGGACCGCCCAGGGCATCAATCTGCTGTTTTTCCTGCCCACCGCCGCCAGCGCCCTGCTGTGCCATATCCGAAACGGCTATCTGGACAAGCCCACCCTCCGAAACGCCGTGCCGCCGGCCGTGGTTTTCGCCGCGCTGGGGGCCTGGGCCGCCACGGCGGTGGATGTGGCGGTGCTGCGAAAGCCCTTCGGCGTGTATCTCCTGCTGTCCGGCGTCAGCCTGCTCTGGCCCCGGAAACAATAAAAAACGGCCGCCGCGGCATTTGCCCGCGGCGGCCGTGCTGTTTTGTTTTCAGGGAAGTGTCTGCGCGTCCTCTCCCTCGGCCTGTTCCAGCTTCAGGGTCACTTCCACGATCTCCCCGTCCCGCCAGAGAGTCATGGGCATCTCCTCGCCCACGTGGTACTGTCTGCGGGCCCGCAGCAGGTCCCGGCTGGCGGAAACATCGATGCCGCCGGCTGCCACCACGAAATCGCCCACCTGGACGCCGGCCTTTTCAGCGGCGGAGCCCTCCGTCACAGATTGGACCTCCACGCCCCAAAGTTCCTCATCCAATTGGGTGCCCAGCGGCCACACCGAAACGCCCAGCACCGGCTCCGGCTGGACCTCACCGGAGGTCAGCAGGTCGTTCACCAGCCGCCGGATGGTGGAGGAGGGAATGGCAAAACCCAGGCCCTCGATATTGGAATAGGCGGAGCTCATTTTGATGGTGTTGATGCCCACTACTTGGCCGTATTGGTTGACGAGGGGGCCACCGGAATTGCCGGAGTTCAGGGCGGCGTTGGTCTGGATGAGGGTCATGGTCCGCCCGTCCACCCAGACATCCCGGTTGATGGCGGAGACGATGCCGTCTGTCAGCGTCCCCCGCAGCTCATAGCCCAGGGGATTGCCGATGGCGTATACCTTGTCGCCCACCGCCAGCTTTTCCGAATCGCCAAACTGGGCGGAAGGCAGACCGGTCAGGTCCGTTTTCAGCACCGCCAGGTCGCTGTCAGCGTCACCGGCCACATATTGGGCGGCGTAGCTGTGGTCATTTTCCAGATAAATGGTGCAGTCAGAGCCGCCCTCCAGTACGTGGTAGTTGGTGAGGATATAGCCATCCTCCGTGAAAATAACGCCTGTGCCCAGGCTGGCGCCGTCCTCCAGCTGTGCCACCACCGTCACCACGGAGGGGTTCACCTGGCGGTAGATCTCCTGCGCCGTCAGCTCCGGTCCATGGTCCGATCCCACCGTCAAAACAGCCCCCTGGCCATAAGGATATGCGGGAATGGTGATCTCCCGGGGGCTCTGGCTCTCCCGCTCTTCATAATAGTAGTCAAAGCCGTCCTGCCGGGGCACTTGGCTCCGGCCCCACAGCCAGGCGGCGCTGGACGCCGCCGCAATGACCAGCAGGCAGGCCAGAAAGATCCACAGGCCCTTCCGACGGTCCCGGCGGGCAGGGGCTTCCCCCACCGGCTCCGGAGCCGGCGGTGCCATGCGCCGGGGCAGCGGACGGACATACGTCTCCACGACCTCGTTTCGCCGGGGCTGGCGGTAGATCTCCACCACCTCGGCAGGGAGGTGCTTCTCCCCAGCCGTCATTTTTTCCTCTTCCATGCGGTCCTCATTCCATGGCCAGGGAGAAAGTGAACGTAGTCACCCCATCCTCGCTGGTCACATTGATCTTTTCCTTGTGCTGTTCCAGAATGGTCTTGACGATGTACAGTCCCAGGCCCACGCCGTCCTTGTCCTCGCTGCGGGACTTGTCACTCTTGTGGAAGCGCTCAAACAGCAGCGGTAGTTCCTCCGCCGGGATGGTGTCTCCCAGGTTCCGCACCGTCACCCGGGCCTTGCCGTCAATGGTGGTGACACCCAGATACAGCGTGGAGCCGGAGCGGGCGAACTTGGTGGCGTTTTCCAGCAGGTTATAGATGACCTGAGTGATCATGTCGTTGTCACCTAATACCAAAATGGGCTCCTCCGGAATGTCCGCGTCCACGTCCAGGTCCCGGTCCGTGATCTTCTTCTCCATGGAGATCAGCACCCGGCGCATGCTTTCACAAATGTCAAAGTGGCTGCCGGATTTCAGGGGGTCGATGGCCTGCAGCTGGCTCACGTCCAGCATCCGCCGCACCATGCGGGAAAGGCGGCGGCTCTCATCGGAGATGATCTGCAGGTACTGCCGTTCCCGCTCCGGCGGGATGGTCCCGTCCAGAATGCCGTCCGTGTAGCCGGCGATGGTGGTCATGGGGGTCTTCAGCTCATGGGAGATGTTGGCGATGAATTCCCGGCGCTGCCGCTCCGTCTGCTGAAGGGATTCCGCCATGGTGTTGAAAGAGGCGGCCAGCTCGCCGATCTCGTCATCCCGGCCGTAATCGTTCATGCGGATGTCAAAGTCGCCCTCGGCGTACCGCCGGGTGGCCTGCACCATCTCCCGGATGGGATGTACCTGGCGCATGGTGGTAATGGAGGAGGCCATGAAGGAGATCATCAGCACCACAAAGGCCGTCATGAAGAACAGGCCGATAAAGCCCTGCCACATGGAATCCAACGAAGTGGTGGTAGACACGCCGTACACCTCGCCCACCACCTCCTGAGTCTCCGGGTTCATGGCGGGCACGCCCACCACGAAGTGGCGGGATTCATACAGCCCGCCCAAATTGTCCCGCCGGGCGGAGGCGCCCTTTTCCAATATCTCCTGGCTCATGGACTCCGGCATGGTGACGACCTTTCCCTCCAGCCCCTGATCGGTGGTCAGGAGAACATGCCCCTCCGTGTCACAGATCATGAAGTGCACATCAGAGACGATGGCGGCAAAGGAGGCCAGCTGCTGGAAATCCGGGTCACTGCGCAGGTCCTCAATATCCATGTAACGTCCGTTTTCCAAATAGCTGACGGAAAGCTGGCTCATCACACGGGCCTTTGCCATGATCTCCTCGCTCTTTTGGCCCCGGGCGTAATTATAGCTCAGGGAGAAGAAGGAGGCACCCAGCAAAAGCAGCGTCAAAAGCACCATGCCGGCGGTAACGAACATCTGCCGCCAGTACAGGCCCTGGAATTGTTTACGGAGTCTTTTCATGCCTTTGTGCCTTTTTCCGGCTGCTGGGCGCCACCCAGCAGCTCAAACTTGTAGCCCACGCCCCAGACGGTCTTCAGCGCCCACTGGTCGGACACATTTTCCACCTTTTCCCGCAGGCGCTTGATGTGCACGTCCACGGTGCGGCTGTCACCGAAATAGTCGAAGCCCCACACCTCGTCCAGCAGTTGGTTGCGGGTATAGACCCGGTTGGGCGTGGAGGCCAGATGATACAAAAGCTCCAGCTCCTTGGGAGGCGTGTCGATCTTCCTGCCGTCCACAATGAGCTCGTAGGAATCCAGATTGATGACCAGCTTGTCGAAGGTCAGCTTCTTGCTGGTGTCGTTGGGGATCTCTGTCCGCCGCAGCACCGCGTTGATGCGGGCGATGAGCTCCTTCATCTCAAAAGGCTTGACGATATAGTCGTCAGCCCCCATCTCCAGCCCCTGGATACGGTCAAAGACCTCGCTTTTTGCCGTCAGCATGATGATGGGGACCTTGGAGGTCTCCCGGATCTTGGCACAGACGGCCCAGCCGTCCATGACCGGCAGCATGATATCCAGGAGGATCAGGTCCGGCTCCTGCTTCTGGAACTCCTCGATGGCCCGCCCGCCGTCGCCGGCGGTCCGAACGTCAAATCCCTCCTTCACCAGATACATTTGGATCAGTTCCGAGATATTACGGTCGTCCTCGACCACCAAAATGTTGCGTCCCATGGCGTTCCCTCCCATTTTTTACATTTTGATATCTACATTATACCCGCTGGCAGGCCGGGATGTTGAATTTTCTGTAAATTCCGGCGCCGCCGTCCGCTCACGCCGCCGGCTCCGTCAAAGAGAGACAGCGGTCCTCGGCATTTTTTGCCGCTGTTAAAAAAGCGCTCAGGCCCACGGCACTGACATTGTCACCCAGCCAGACAGACAGGTCCCCCCGGCGGGAGGATATCCTCTGCAAAAGCGCCGCCGCCTGGGTGCGGCTCCGCAGTCCGTAGCCGGTGCGGTCGACAGCCGGCTCCAGACGGCAGTAGCCCGCAAGCGCCGCTGCCTCCGCCGCCCCGCTGTCCGCCAACGGAAGGTATGCCAGCCGGGTCCGGCCGCAGGTGGCGCTGTACAGGGCGGCGTTGCCCCGCTCCAGCTGCGCCAGGACCTCCTCGCTGTCCGTTCCCTCCGCCAAAAGGCCCACCGCCTGTCCCGTGGAGACCATCCGCCGCAGCAGGTCCCCCTGCTCCGTGAGAAACGTCTCCGTGCAGAAAAACGCCGCCTGGGCCCCCTGGCGGCTCAAGGTGTCCAGCAGGGCGGACACCGTCTCCGAGTCCGAGGCCCGGAAGCACAGATATACGCTCTTACCATCAAAATTCTCTTCTGTCTGCTCCGGGTCCGGCGCCTGCTGGGCCGTCTCCTTGCTTTTGAGATACTGCTCATACCGGGCACTCATCTGGGACCTGGCGGCGTCGGCAAACTGGCTGGCCTGCAGCACATAATCCGATTCCCGCAGCCACACCAGCCAGCCCCGGTCATCCCCGGTGACGGCGTTGGAGCCGGAGAGACTGACGGTGGAATACGTCAGGCCGAACACCTCCGCCACCAGCGACGCCGGCACGAACACCGTGTCCCCCCGCCGGATGGCTGTGGGATAATACGTATTGCCCAAATTGTCCTGGGCATAGGTCTTCGTCAGGTCAAAAGCCAGGGACCTGCCGGATTTGCCCACGGCGTACAGCGCCGCCATCTGCTTGGAGGCGTTATAGGTATAGGCGATGCCGATATCCTCCCGGACATAGCCTGTGAACACGGAGCCGGGGATATAGAGGTAGCCGCCGGACCAGAAGGGCATGGTATCGTCGCTCATGGCCAGAACGTTGTCGTTAATGGCGGTAAAATACACGCTTTTTCCGGCTGCAAAGGCCTGCACACAAACCGCCTGCACCAGCAGCAAAGCCGCCAGGACCAGGGCTGTTCTCCGCTTCATCCGGGCTCCCTCCTTTCACTGTTCGTATTGTATTATTTTATCACGGTTCCGCCCGGTTTGTAAAGCTGTCCAGACCCGCCCAGGTCTCCACGGTGACGCCGGTATAATAGTGGGTCAGGATCTCCCGGAAGTCGGCCCCCTCCTTGGCCATGCGGTTGGCGCCGTACTGGCTCATGCCCACGCCGTGGCCGTAGCCGGTGACGAAAAACACCAGCTTCTCCCCCTGGACCTCCCAGGTAAAGCAGGCGGACCGCAGTCCCAGAGCGCCCCGCAGGGTGCTGCCCTTTACAGCGGCGCCCCCTACCTTCAGCGTCTCCACGCTGCCGGCACTGTCCGTTACCGCGCCGCTCAGCCATGTGCTCACAGGGCCGGAGAAGTCCGCCTCCGGGCACACCGCCAGCACCCGGCCCTTGAAGTCCTCCGCCGTGAATTCCGCGCGGCTGTAATAATTGGGGATGGCGTCGGTATCCTCGGGAGAGGATACCGCCTGCAAATAGGGCAGGTCATTGAGCCATACCTCCCCCGCCGCCCGGGTCTGCCCCGCCGAGCAGGAGTGGAATACCGCCAGTATGGGCGCTCCGCCGTACTGGATGACCTGCCCGTCGGTGTCCCGGACGGCCGCTTCCACCTTTTTCTCGTTGGCATCGGCATCCGCTCCCCAGTTGGCCCTGGCCCGGTCCTCCGAAATAAACGCCTGGCAGCAGGTGGAGTCCGTACAGATATCGGCGGTTCCGGCGTGGTTGCCGCCGGTCTCCATTTTATACAACGTATAGGTCCGGGCGGCGGCGGCCTGGGCCTTCAGGGCCTCCGGTTCAAAGGAGGCCGGCATCTCCGCCCGCACCACGCCCACCAGGTACTCCCCCAGGGTCATTTCCTCCACCGTTTCGCCGTTCAGCACCCGCAGCACCACGCTGCCGTCCCACTCGCCGGGAGCGAAGGGCGCTCCCTCTGTCTCATCCGCCGTTTTTTCCCCGCCGAACAGCTCCTCCCGGAAGGGTACGATCACCGCCAGGGGCAGCGTGAACAGCAGCACCATCAGCACCGCGGAGACCGCGATGCTCTGCCGGACCTGAGATTTTCGCTTCATGGACTGCCTCCTCTTTTGCGCCGCAATAGGTTGTCCCTTCACTGTATGCGGCCGCCGCCGGAAAGATACGCCGCCGTCAATGGACAAATGGGTCCCGCCGTGGTATACTGTCGGGTGGAAACCGGATCTTTTCTCCGAAGGGAGCTCTTGATATGAAAAAATACGCCGTCTATCCCCTTTTGGCCCTGGCCGGCGGCGCGGCCGCCTTTGTCCTGCGCCTGGCGCAAAACCGCACCGGCTTCGAGGCGGCCACTGGTCTGCCGGTGGCCGGGAACCTGTGGAGCCGCCTGCTGGTGGGCCTGCTGGTGCTGACAGCGCTGGTCTGCCTACTGCTGACAAGAAAACTGCCCGCGGAACCGGAGGAACAGTCCCCCGGCTTCTCCGACGCCTTTTCCACCCACAACTCCCTGCTTTTGATTGTCTTGGTGACCGGCGTATTCCTGTTTGTCCTCTCCGGGCTTCTGGAGATCGCCTATGGCCTGGGTCTGACGTCCGGAGCCGCGGAGGGCTCCGTCAACCGCCTTTCTCTGCTGCTGGGCGGGCTGACCCTTGTCTGCGGCGGGTGCTTTTTCTCCGTGCTGCCGGCCTGCCGCCGCGCCGGCGCCCGGGAAGCCGAGCCCTGTACGCCCCGAACTGTCAGCGGCGATCTGCTTCTGCTGCCTGTGGGCTATTTGGTGGTGCGGCTGGTGACGGCCTACCGGACAGAGTCCATCAACCCCGTGCTGGAGGCCTATTACATTGACCTGCTGGCGCTGGTGCTTTTGACGCTGACCTTCTACCGGCTGTCCTCCTTTGCCTTTCACGCTGGACAAACCCGGCGGTTTTTATTGTATGCCATCCCCGCTGTGGTGCTGAGCCTGACCGCTTTGGCGGACAGCCGCCCTCTGTATGACACGCTGTTTTTCGCCGGCGGCGCTCTGACTGCCCTAGGTTTTTTGCTGCTGCGCTTGAGCGCCCTGGCCGCATCCAAAAGCGATCTATGACAGTTTACCACAATAGTTTCGCCGAAAAAAGCTCTTTCGGCAAAGAACCGTCTTTTCCGGCACAACGGAACAGGACCAGCCTTCCGGCTGGTCCTGTTCCGTATAGTTTGGAAGATTGGATGAAAAGAAGTTTTGTCTCTTGCAAGTATTACTTTACAAAAGAGTTGTTAACCAAACCAGCATCAATTGTTACAAAAGTCTTAAATCATCAGAAAATTTCATTCTCACAGAATCAAACAGAAACTCACATAACACGGCTGCAAATCAATAGCTCTATGAAATCTTGCTTTTGTTCGTCTCTGTTGGTAGTAGCGACACAAAATCTACGCAAAATTTTTCCCAGCTCTACGTTGCTCTGCCGCAGCCTCTTGGAAATGTGCCGCCAATTTCTCCACCGCAGTCTGTTTCCTGCCCTTCCACAGGTGGGTATAAACCCCTTTCAGCACTTCCGGCGTATCTCCGAGAATCTGCGCCGCCTGCCTGGGGGTCAAGCCCTGCCTCATAACAGATCGTCGCAAAGCTACGCCGGTTCCGGCGTCGCCTGTTTTCATTAAAATATGAAACTGGATGGAGTGAACGGCCTGCCGCAAACGCGCACAGCATCTGCGAAACGTCCCGCAAAATTTAAGCGTCTCCTTGCTTTTATATCACCTTTTTTGCTCCCGCAGGGCGGCAAAAAAATCCGCCAGCACCTGCCGGCACTCCATCTCCAGCACTCCGCCCACCAGGGCCGGCCGGTTGGGAAACTCTTCCATGAACAGATTCACCACGCCGCCGCAGGCCCCCATGGCCGCGTCCCGGGCGCCGTACCACACCCGGCGGATGCGGGCGTTCAAAATGGCGCCAGCACACATGGGGCAGGGCTCCAGCGTCACGTACAGCTCGCACTCGTCCAGGCGCCAGGTGCCAAGGGCCTCGTTGGCCTGGGCAATGGCCTCCATCTCCGCGTGGGAGGCGGTGGCGTGTTTTTCCTCCCGGCGGTTGCGGCCCCGGCCAACGACCTGCCCGTCCCGCACGATGACGCAGCCTACGGGCACTTCCCCGGAGGCTGCCGCCTCCCGGGCCAGCGTCAGGGCCTCCCGCATGTAAATTTCCCGCTGTGGCATGTTTTTCCTCCTTGTCCGCATGAAAACTGGCATATTTGTCCAAACTCTCCGTAGTATAAAAGCAGGAGGGACAATGCCATGAAAACCGTTCTCACTTCCAAAAAGCCCCTGCCGGACCCGGAGCTGCCAAAGCTGAAGGCCGAGCTGCTGGCCGCCCAGGGAGAGTTGGCCTTTGCCTACCAGCAGTTTGACCAGGCCCTGGCGCCGGAGCTGGTGGAGTGCTGCATCTATCAAATCAGCGCCGCCAAGGCCCGCTGCAACTATCTGATCCGTGTCATCAAGGAACGCAGCCCCCAGTCCACCCTTTCGGCAGAGGAGGAAGTCCTGTGGACCTGAATCAGAAGATCATCGCCGTCCTGGTGGGCGGCTTTCTCCTCATCGCCCTGCTGCGGGTGTTCCGCACGCCCTTGCGGCTGGCGGCGCGGCTGCTGGTGAACACGCTGCTGGGCTTCGGGGCCCTTTGGGCCATTCGCGCCACTGCCGGCATCACCGGCCTCACGCTGGGGCTGAACTTCTGGAACGCCCTGGTGGTGGGCATTTTGGGGGTGCCGGGGCTGGTGCTTTTGCTGCTGGTCCAATGGGTATTGTAGCTACATACGCGGAGGGCGGCGCCCTCCGCATTTTCTTTTTAAAAATCGAATGTGAGATTTCAAGAGATATTGATAGAAAATAAAAGAAAACGCGAGTTTTTCATATGGTAAATCATTTTTCGGTTGACATGCTCCGTCCCCTGTGTTATAAATATCCTTGCTCCGATTTTACCCCGGAGCTCTTCATTTGTAAAGCAATGCAAATATATATGTACGGAGGAAACACCATGTCCACTTTTATGGCAAACAAGGCCAACATTGAGCGTAAGTGGTACATCCTGGACGCCGCCGGTAAGCCCCTGGGCAAGACCGCTGTCCGGGCTGCCGACCTGCTGCGCGGCAAGACCAAGCCCACTTACACTCCCAACGCCGACTGCGGCGACCATGTCATCATCATCAACGCCGGCAAGGCTGTCCTGACCGGCAACAAGGGCACGCAGAAGATCTACCGGACCCACTCCGGCTGGGTCGGCGGCCTGAAGGAGACTCCCTACCGCATTCTGATGCAGGAGAAGCCCGAGGTCGCCATGCGGGTGGCCATCCGCGGCATGATGCCCAAGAACACTGTCTCCAAGGATTCTCTGAAGCGTCTGCACATCTATGCTGACGCGAACTACGAGCAGCAGGCTCAGAAGCCCGTGGCTCTGGACGTTTAATAAGGAGGATTAAGAGAATGTATCAGTCTAAGAAGCCTTACCTGTATGGCACCGGCCGTCGGAAGTCCTCCGTGGCCCGCGTCCACCTGTTCCCCAACGGCACCGGCTCCATCACCATCAACGGCCGTGACATCGACGATTACTTCGGCCTGGATACCCTGAAGATGGTCGTTCGTCAGCCTCTGGAGCTGACCGGCAACACCGGCAAGATGGATATCGTTGCCACCGTGTCCGGCGGCGGCGTGTCCGGCCAGGCCGGCGCCCTGCGTCACGGCATCTCCCGCGCCCTGCTGCTGGCCAGCGAGGACAACCGCGCCATCTTGAAGAAGGCCGGTTTCCTGACCCGCGATCCTCGTATGAAGGAGCGCAAGAAGTACGG
>JAETPK010000037.1 GCA_021771265.1 Oscillospiraceae bacterium | reverse complement strand
CTGGCTGCATAATCTTCGTCTCCTTCGTCTTGAATGTTTGATCTCATTCTTGACTCAGTCGAAGATTTTCATACTGTCGAGGAGCGTCGATTACACAGAATTTTCGGCGGTCTCCCAAAAAGAGACTTAAAAATCTTTTTTTCATGTTTGCTTTCTCCTTTTTACATTTTAGTATCTCACAAAACCAGTTACTTTCACAACACTGCCAGAATTGTTCCTGATGCCAAGGCGATAATTATCTGCCTCGGTAATTTTAATAGTTTGATCAATGCTTCCATCTGTTACATTGACATAATGGAAAATACCGTCTGAATCAATTAGGCCAAAATCTACACTTGCATCCTCTGGAGAATACGTTGCTCTAATACGCACCGTTTCTCCAGCCTCCATTGAAAACGCATCCTTAGCATTGGCGTTTGCATTTCCATACGCACTCACTTCAACATTAAAAGTTTTCGAAGCACGCATGATGCCTTGCTCAATTTCAATAATGCCGCCCTCACTCGGAAGCACCGTAGCTACAGCGTCAACATTAAGACAGCAAATTGAAATTACACAAGCTAATACCAGAGAGAGTTTATTTTTCAACTGCATTCCGCTCACCTCCCTTCTACCACAAATTACCAATCAATCTCAATTTCTGTTTGTGACTCGTTCCATTTGTCACTTTTCGTATCCGCTATATCTATACTCGTTTTATTATTGTGGGTCAGAAAATATCCAAATACTCCAACAGATATGATACCGATAAGAACCATCGCTATAATGGTAATAACCATTTTGTCTTTATATTTGATTTTACCAAGAGAAAGTTCGTCAATTGGGACTCCGCTTTTTCTTTCAGAATCTTCTTTTAACAAATAATCAACGGGTACTTCATATAAGATGCTCAAGCATCTAAGATTATCCGTAGATGGTAACGCTGTTCCTGATTCCCATCTGGAAATAGCTTGCCTGGAAATATCCAGTTTCTCCGCAACAGCTAATTGCGTCAACCCTTTCTCTTTGCGCAAGGTGACAAGTTTTTCTTTTAATTCCATGTTTTTCATCCCCATTTTATTTCAACAGGCTCTATAATGTAAACCACTTGCGGTTTACATTTAGGCAATCTACGATTGCCTTCAGCCATTTTTTTCAAAAATTCACCGAGCAACGCCATTTTGAACAGCTTTGCCCAGTAGCAATTTCACTCTAAATACTCTTCTAAACCCTTCCGTAAAATATCATTGACTGTCTCTGTCAAATTTTTCTCTTCCTCCAGCGCCATCCTCCGCAGCGCCTTATCTATATCCCAATCCAAAAAATACGACCGCTGCACATGATCCTTGTTCATCCCTTTTGCCGCCAGCTGCTGCTCCGTGCTTTCCGCCTCTGGATCCCGGCTGGCTCCAATGATACTCTTAAACGCTGATTCCTTGTCAAACTTTGCTCTCCCAGCCATTACGCATCTGCTCCTTTCAAAAATTCCTCAATAAAGGACCCGTAGTCATCGGCCACAGCAGCTCTTTTTAACGATCAATCCCCCAGCTTCCGCAGGGTCTCCAGCACCTCGGCCAGCTCCGCCCGGACACGGGCGGAGGGGTTGGCCCGCAGAATGCGCATGGAGCGGTGGTAGACCCGGGTGCCCCGGGATTGGATGGCGCTTTCCCAGCGGCGGAGCCGCGCGATGGCCTCGTCCAGCTCCGCGTGGGTCTGGGCGCTCAGCTCCTTGCTCTGGTCCCGGGCATCCTCCAGATGGTCCCGTGCGTCCTCCAGCACCTCGGCGATGTTTCGCAGAGCCTCCAGCTTGGCGGCGGTGCGGCGGCGCAGGGCGCTGTCCGCGGCCTCCCGGCGGCGGACCTTCCGGTCCTGCCGGGCCTGGCGCTGCTCCGCCAGCTCCTCCTCAATCCGCTTTTGCAGCAGCAGCTTTTCCACCTCGGTGCGCTCCCGGAACTTCCGCAGGTCATCCTCGGCAAAGGCCGCGGCTACCTCGGCCCGCTTGGCCAGCCGCCGCAGGTCCTCGTTTTCCTCCGTCACGCGGGTGAGGATCTCCTTGAGGTCCAGAGCATCCTGGACAGAGCGGACCACATCGGCGGAAAAGACGGCGGTGAGGGCGATGGCCGCCGGGTCCACCAGCCAGGCGGGCACGTCCGCCAGCAGCCGGCCTACCGGCGGATGCAGGAACCGCACCAGGAAAATGGAGAAAAAGCCCCAGGCGACGGAGCTGGACAGGCAGATGTGGCCGTTCAGATTGAACTTTTGACTGGAATAGTCCCAGTAGCGCACCTGAAACAGCCGCTCCATCACGGCGCCGGTGACGTATTCCAGGGCCGTGGCGGCCAGCATGCCCAAAAGCCACACCAGCCGCAGGTCACGCTCTACCGGCAGTGTGACGAACAGGATGATGATGGCGCCGGAGCCGTAAATGGGCAGCAGCGGCCCGTGGAGAAAGCCCCGGTTCACCCAGCGGCGCTGCCGGAGAGAGACGTAGCAGCTCTCCCACACCCAGCCGCAGAAGCAGTAAAAGAAAAACAGCAGGACCCATTGGCCAGTGGTGTAAATGTGCATAGAAAGGCTCCTTTCAAAAAAAACAAGCCCATTATATCAGTGTTTTCCCAGCGGAACAATGGGCAAATGCCGAAGCCTGTCGAAACAGCCTGCCTGTCATTCAGAAAAAGCCGTCCGCAGGTTAACTTCCCCTCCGTTGTGGGAACAGCCGGGACGTGGTATGCTGGTTTCAGACGAGGCGCCTTGGACTTTTTATGGGGAGGATATCTATGGACGAGAGCAACATCGGAGCGGTCATCGCGCTCCATCGGAAGCGGCTGGCCATGACCCAGGAGCAGCTTGCGGAGCGGGTGGGGGTGTCCCCGCCGGCGGTCAGCAAATGGGAGACCAGCGCCAGCTGCCCGGATGTGGCGCTTTTGGCCCCCATCGCCCGGGCGCTGGGTACAGACGTCAACGCGCTGCTGTCCTTCACGGTCACGCTTTCCCAGGCGGAGCTTCTGGCTGCCGTCAAAGAGGTATGCCAGCTGGGGGAGGAGGACGGAGCCGCCGCCATGGAGCGCATCCGGGCGCTGACGCGCCGCTATCCCACTGACGCGGCCCTTCGGTTTCAGCTGGCCAGCCTGGCTATGGGGATGCCTCCGCTGCATGGCTGGCCGGAGGCGGAGAAGGCGGCGGCCTGGGATTTTGCGGAGGAGGGCCTTGCATATGTCCGCCAGCACGGGGAAGAGGGACTGCGGCCCACGGCCACGTTCCTGCTGGCAGGGCTCCTTTTGAACCGGGAGAAGCTGGACGCGGCGGAAAAGTTGCTGGAAAGCCTACCGGTGCTGCCGCTGGCGCCCCAGACGCTGTACGCCGCCTTGTATCAAAAACGGGGCCAGCCGGAAAAGGCCTGGCACCTGGCCCGGATACAGCTGATGACCGGCGGGCAGACGGTCCTGCAGGCCTTGGCGATGCTGGCGGCCTCCGATGCGCCGGACGCCGGCCGGGCGCTGGAGGCCTATGGCGCCGTAGCGGAGGCATTGGGATATCCGCCATGCCTTCTGAACATCCAGCTGGCCTCCTGGGATATGGAGCACTGTGACGAGGAGGCGGCGTTGGAAAAGCTGCGGTCGGTGGCTGAGGAGCTGGCGGGAGAAGCGGTGGGGCCAGGCGCCCTGTGGGGATATGCCGCGCCATCGGAAGGCTATGCCAAAGCACTGAGACGAATGCTGGGAAACAGCCTGCGGATGGATGCGCGGTTCCGCTCTCTGGAGCGGGACCCGCGGTTTCAGGAGATCCTGAAGAGGCTGGCTCCAGAGGCGTAAAAGAACTCCCCGGCACATGTGCCGGGGAGTTCTTTTGATTTACAGCAGGTTATAGAGGATCTTGGCCATCTGGCCCCGGGTGATATTGTTTCCGGAGCGGAAGGTGCCGTCGGCATAGCCGCCGATGATGCCCTGTGCCGCCATGGTCTGGATGTAATAGGCGGCGTAAGAGGGGATGCTGGCGCTGTCGGAGAAGGTGAGCGCTCCGGCGGCGTAGCCCTTCTCCTGAGTGCGGCCGATCATGGTGGCCGCCTGGGCACGGGTCAGGCTGGCGCCGGGGTGGAAGTACAGCCGTCCGTCCTTGCCGGTGGAGCCGTTGATGATGCCCTCGGTGTACAGGGCCCGGATGGCAGGCAGTGCATAGTCAGGGATGCTCTTGAGGTCCGCGAAGGGCAGCGTCACGCCGGCGTACTTGCTCTCGTCCAGGTCCAGGTAACGGTACAGCATGACGGAGAACTGGGCGCGGGTGATGTTGTCATTGGGGCGGAAGGTGCCGTCGGCGTAGCCGGTAGTGATGCCGGCGCTGTACAGGAAGTCGGCGTAGGTGGCGCCCCAGTAGCCGTCCACATCCGTAAAGGCATGGGTGAGGCCCTGGGCGGAGGCGGCCTCCACATCCACGGAGGCCCGGCCGATGTTGCCGGAGGCGTCCCGGGCGGTGATGGTGATGCGCATGGCACCGTGCTCCCCGGCGCTCTCCGGCAGGGAGACGGAGAATCTGCCGGTGGATGCGTTGTAGGTAAAGCTCTGCGTAACGCCCTTGCTGGTGCCGCCGCTGTACGTGACGGTGACGGCGCTCTTGGCCAGGATGCCGTCCACATCGTCGCTGATGGTGCCGGTGACCGTCCAGCTGTCGCTGTCCAGCGAGGCGGTGACAGAGGGGACCGCACTGTCCATGATCCCGTTGTAGGAGGCCACGACCTGGTCGATATAAACAGTGCCGGTCCGGGCGGTGTCGGGATATTCCACGAGGATGGTGCCGAGCCCATCGTCATAGGTGACGGGCTCGCCGGCGCTGATCCGGAAGCCCTGGAGGGCAAAGTCCTCGCCCTCGGTGGAGACGGAGACCTGCTTCCAGCCGGTGAAGTCCAGGGTGGTGATGGTCCTGGTGAGCACGTCACCGAAGCTGTCGCTGTATACCAGCTCCAGCTGGTTGCCGGAGCCATCGCCATAGACCCACATGGTCAGGCTGGTGTAGATCTGGTTGTTGACAGACGCCGGCGCATCGGCATACCATTCCGCCGCATAGCCGCTGCCGGCTTCCAGTGTGTAGTCCAGCCTGCCGGCGGCACGGCCGTACTTCACGGCGTCGGCGGCGGTGGTCCGGCTGAAGGTGAGGCCGTTGACGGAATGGCCGTCAAAGATGGTCTGGGCGGATTCAAAATCCTCCACCACGTTCAGCGCCAGCTTGGATACGGTGACGGGAATGGAGGTCCGCTCTCCGCCGGCGGAGACTGTGATGGTGCCGGTGCCGGGGGCAGTGGCGGTAAAGCGTCCGTCGGCGGTGATGGTGCCAATGTCGCCGTCCACGGACCAGCGGAAGGCATCCTGATCCGCCGTCAGGGGCAGGTGCCGGTAAGCGGCAGTGGCCCGCAGCTGCACAGTGGAGCCAGGAGCGGCGGCGAGGGAGGCGAGAATGGAATTGTCACTGCCCCGGATGGCCACATCGTCGGGAGTTTCGATGACGTGGACCACGGTGGAACCGGTCTTGCCCCGGCGGTCGGCGGTGACGGTGATGTCACAGTCATAGTCCGGCGTCAGCAGTACGTTTCCGTCCAGCTGGCCGTCGTCGGCTTCCAGGTCGAACTGCTCATCCTCCATGGGAATGAAATTGGTGTCCACGGCGGCGGCGGAAATGTTCACCCTGCTGCCCGCCAGGACATACTGGCTGTCGGCTTTCACATAGAAATGGCTCAGCTTGTTGGAGGACTCGCTGTCCGCCACCAGAAAGATCTGGTTGCTGACGGAGCGCTCGCTGCCGCCGGAGGGAGTGTTGATGGTCTGGGAGCGGGTGTCATCCGGCTCCGTCACGGTGAGAGTGGTGGAGCCGCCGCCGTCCAGGCACAGGGCCGTCTCACAGCCCAGCTCAACGAGCCGCTGGGCCAACTGCTGCATGGTGGCGCCGATGGAGTGGCCGGATCTCCGGCCGTCAATGGTGTAAAACACCAGGGTGCCGTCGGCCTTTTGGCCCACGGCGGTGCGGGGATCGGAGCCGCTGGGCAGACCAGACACCACGGCGCCGTCCTCCACCAGAGAGTACAGGGCGCCCAGGGCGTAGCGCACCTCGTTCCACCGCTCATCGGAGGCGGAAGCGGAAACCGTGACAGTGGAACCCACCGGCAGGTTCCGCAGGGCGTCGATATAGTAGCTGTTGGACTGGAGATTCACGGACAGCACTACCTGGTCCGGGGCGATGGCGGTGGCGGCGGTGGCCTCCACCACCTGCTCCACGGTGAGCGTCAGCTCTCCGCCAATGGACAACTCGCCGTCCTCCACGGTGCAGATCACGTCCACGCCGGGCTCCGTGTTGCCGGTGGTGTGCTTGGCATTGAAATCGTAGGTGTACAGGTAGATGCCGCCGGAGGAGACCCGGGCCTTGTTGACACCGGACAGCTGGCGGACGACCTTTGTCAAGGTGCCGTAGCCGTCATCCACCTCATAGCCCAGGTCCGCGGTGGCCTTCAGGCCGGGCTTGCCCAGGATGGCGGAGCCGTCCTCCAGAAAGCCGATGGCGTAGTAACCGCCGTCGCTGCTGCGCAGCTGGCCCTCCGACACCACCAGGCCGATGGGAAGGCCTGTGCCGAAGTTGAAAAAGTCACCGTTGATGCCGGCCACCACCCGGTAGCCCTCGTTCTCCAGCCGCTTTGCGGCGGTGGTGAGGGTGGAGCAGGCAGTGAGGGTGTCGCCATAAGTGACGATGGGGGTCACATCGTCATTGGGCGTGTATGTAATGAGATTTTCCGTCCGGAGATCCGAATAGGCGGTGCTCCAGAACACGTTGGTGGAGAGTTGGGTCTCCTGATTCAAAAGGGCCTCCTGGCTGGTGAGGTCTTCCCCCAGCGCCTCCGACGCGGAGGCGGTCACCGCCAGGGAGGACACCAGGCTCACGCTCAGCAGGAGCGACAGGGTGCGGCGCAGGAATTTTTTCATAGGTTGCCTCCAAAAAACCGTGAATGGTCTACATAACGTTTTACCAGAATAACACAAAGCAGAGACAAAGTAAATGTCAAAGCGGAAACAAAATTCTGGAGGAGCAGGAAATTTCCGCCCTTCAAAGGGCGGCGCCGGCGGAAAAAAGTCCCTCCGTCCGCCGCCTTGCGCTTTGATGGAGGGTATATTATAATGACAAAAACAGGTTTAAGGAGGGAGCCTATGCGAGTATCCGTGGACGGCAGCCGCTGCATCGGCTGCGGCATGTGTCAGGCGGCGGTGCCCGGCGTGTTCCGGGTGGTGGAGAAGGTGTCCACCGTGTGTGCCCAGCCGGAAAAGGCCCAGGAGGGCCGGACCTTCGACGCGGCCAACGGCTGCCCGGTGAACGCTATTCAGATCATCCGGTAAAAAAGCAGGCGCGTGCCGCTGGCACGCGCCTCAGCTTGTCAAAAAGCCTGATTGGTTCGAAAGACGGCAGCAAAAAGCAAGGGGAGTGCGAGGGGGCGGGAGTCCCTTCGTGTTGGATCAAATGCCTGCAAAAAGCCTGTGATAATAGGTGCTTGCGCCGCGAAGCGGCAGCTTTTCGGGCTGCGGGGCAGTCCAAAAAGCGAGGCATTGTGAAGTCTGTCAAAAAAGTCCAAAGGACTTTTTTGACAGACTGAGGCGCGTGCCGCTGACACGCGCCTGTTTTTTTGCCGGATTCAGGGAAGCTCCACCCGGAAATCTCCCCGGGCAGCGGCCTCCGCCCGGCGGCGCTTGTCCTCAGCCAGGGCGTCCAGCATGCCGCCGATGATCTGATTGGATACCAGAAAGCCCCGGGGCGTCAGATGCCAGCGGCCGTCCTCCTCCACGGCGTAGCCCGCCTGGGCACACTGGCCCAGGAAGGGCAGGAAGCAGTCAAAACGGCGGCGGAAACGGCGCTGAAACACCTTGGGGTCCAGCCCCTGCACGGTCCGAAGCCCCAGCATCACCCACTCCGTGTCCCGGTCCAGGTCCGGGATGCGGTCATTTTCCGACAGCATGGGCGTGTGCTCCCGGACGCCCCGAATGTAGCCCTCCAAGTCCTTTTCGTAGGCGTAGCGGACGCCACCGAAGTCCGAGTGGGCGCCGGGGCCGAAGCCGGCGTATTCTCCCAGGGTCCAGTATTTCAGGTTGTGGCGGGATTCACGCCCCGCCCGGGCAAAGTTGGAGATCTCGTACTGCCGGTAGCCGTGGCGCAGCAGATAGTCCACAGTGGCCAGGTACATGTCCGCCTGGGCCTCGTCATCGGGGAGGTCCGCGGTGTCCCGGCGGGCATAGAGGGGGGTGCCCTCCTCCACCTTCAGACCGTAGCAGCTCAGGTGCTCCGGCGCCAGGTCCACGGCGGCGGCCAGGTTTTCCATCCAACGCTGGTGGGTCTGGCCCGGCAGACCGTAGATGAGGTCCAGGGAGAGGTTGTCGAACCTGGCCTTCCGGGCGGCCTCCACCGCCTGGCGCACCTGGGCCATGGTGTGGACCCGGCCGATGCTTTGCAGCTCCTGGTCACAGGCGGACTGCATCCCCAGGGAGATGCGGTTGAAGCCCGCCTTCCGCAGGGACTTTAGGGCCTTCCAGTCCCCGGCGGAGTCTGGGTTGGCCTCCAGGGTGATCTCCGCGTCCCGGGACACCTGATAACGCTTCACGATAGTTTTCAGGATCTTCACCAGCCGCCTTTCCCCCAGGAAGCTGGGTGTGCCGCCGCCGAAATAGACGGTGTCCACCAGGTGCCCGGCGGCGAAGGGGGCTGTTTCAGTGAGGTGGGCGCACAGGGCGTCCACGTAATCGTCCATGCGGCTCTCGCTGTGAGGCAGGGAGTAAAAATCGCAGTAGACGCATTTTTGCTTGCAAAAGGGGATGTGGATATACAGGCCCAGGGGTCTCAGCGGGGCTTTCATGGCAGGTCCTCCCTTGTATAAACATCTTTACCAGTGTACCCCGGCGAGGGCGCCTTTGCAAGAGCGTATGTTCTGCCTTTTTCGGGAAATCCTACTGACAGGAAGCGAGGAATGCGGAATGAATATGTCACCCAAGGAATATCAGGCCTATGTGCAGAGCAAGGCGAAAAAGTCCCCCATCGTCAAGGACACGGCCCTGGCCTTCGTCATCGGCGGCGCCATCTGTGTGCTGGGCCAGGCCATTCAGGACGGCTGGGCCGGCACGGGACTGGACAAGGAGGCGGCGGGCACCGCCACCTCCTGTACCCTGGTGCTTTTGTCAGCGCTGCTGACGGGGCTGAACGTTTACAACAAGCTGGCCCGCTTCGGCGGCGCCGGCACCCTGGTGCCCATCACGGGCTTTGCCAACTCCGTGGTGTCCCCGGCTATCGACTTCAAAAGCGAGGGCTTCATCACCGGCATGGCGGCAAAAATGTTCACCGTGGCAGGCCCGGTGATCGTGTTCGGCACACTGGCGTCGGTGATCTATGGTGTGATCTTGATGCTCATGGGATAGACGGCAGAAACCGCGGCGTCCGCTTTCGGACGCCGCGGTTTTTCGCCCGCAGTGAGAGCAGGATATTTTTCACGGGAAAACGAGTTAACATAACGACGTGGAAAACCTTGTGGAAAATGTGAAAAACCCTTTGATATGAAGAAATTATGAAGGTGCGGGTGGATTATGGAAAAATTTACGCAACAACATTTCGGGCGAAATCCATGGAATGGAGCCGTAAGACGGCGCATTCTGCCAGACACCGCCGGCCAGAGACGTTGATGTCGAAACTTTTTTGACGGAAATAGGGGGCGTTCTTTGCCGGAAGCTGTCCGCCCGACACCCCGAGCTTACATAATCATAACAGATGGCACGCTTTTCGGACACTTGAACCTGGGAAAGGGGTGTGATACAATATAAAGACATATTGAAATCATGGCAGTTTCTGCCTTTTCGGAGGAACTATGGCAACAAAGAAGCAAGATTACGGCAACGACAGCATCTCATCCCTGAAGGGGGCGGACCGGGTCCGGAAACGGCCCGGCGTCATTTTCGGCTCCGACGGCCTGGACGGCTGCGAGCACGCGGTGTTTGAGATCCTGTCCAACTCCATCGACGAGGCCCGGGAGGGACATGGCCGCGCCATCACCGTCACCCGCTACGCCGACCGCTCCATCGAGGTGGAGGACGCCGGCCGGGGCTGCCCTGTGGACTGGAACGAGAAAGAGCAGCGCTACAACTGGGAGCTGGTGTACTGCGAGCTGTACGCCGGCGGCAAGTACGACAACGTCTCCGGCGACAACTACGAATACTCCCTGGGTCTCAACGGCCTGGGCGCCTGCGCCACCCAGTACGCTTCCCGGTACATGGACGTTACCGTCTGGCGGGACGGCCAGGAGTACAGCCTCCACTTTGAGCGGGGCGAGATCGTGGGGCAGCTGGAAAAGCGCCCCCTGCCCAAGAACCAAAGCAAAAAGACCGGCACCCGCACCCGCTGGCTGCCGGATTTGGATGTGTTCACGGACATCGCCATCCCCGCCGACTACTTCACCGATGTGATGAAGCGCCAGGCAGTGGTGAACGCCGGCATCACCTTCCGCTTCCGCAACGAGGCGGAGCCGGGCAAGTTCGAGGAAACGGAGTTTTTGTACGAGCACGGCATTGAGGACTATGTGGCGGAGCTGGCCGGGGAGGGCAGCCTCACCGCCCCGGTGTTCTGGCAGGCGGAAAAGCGGGGCCGGGACCGGGCGGACAAGCCGGAATACAAGGTGAAGCTCAGCTGTGCTGTCTGTTTTTCCAACAAGGTGAACGTCATTGAGCACTACCACAACTCCAGCTGGCTGGAGCACGGCGGCAGCCCGGAGAAAGCGGCCAAGTCCGCCTTTGTCTCCGCCATCGATAAGTACCTCCGGGACCAGGGCAAGTACCAAAAGAGCGAGAGCAAGGTCACCTGGGCGGATATCGAGGACTGCATCGTGCTGGTGAGCAACAACTTCTCCACCCAGACCTCTTATGAAAACCAGACGAAAAAAGCCATCACCAACAAATTCGTCCAGGAGGCCATGACGGAGTTCCTGCGGTCCAACCTGGAGATCTATTTCATTGAAAATCCCTTCGACGCGGAGAAGATCGGCGAGCAGGTCCTCATCAACAAGCGCAGCCGGGAGACGGCGGAAAAGGCCCGGCTGAACATTAAGAAAAAACTCTCCGGCAGCATCGACATCGCCAACCGGGTCCAGAAATTCGTGGACTGCCGGTCCAAGGACCCGGACAAGCGGGAGATCTACATCGTGGAGGGCGACTCCGCTCTGGGCAGCGTCAAGCTCAGCCGGGACGCGGAGTATCAGGGCATCATGCCCGTTCGCGGCAAGATCCTCAACTGCCTGAAGGCGGACTACGCCCGCATTTTCAAAAGTGAGATCATCACGGACCTCATCAAGGTCCTGGGTTGCGGCGTGGAGGTCCAGAACAAGCATGTCAAGGACATGGCCGCCTTCGACCTGGGGAACCTGCGGTGGAACAAGGTGGTCATCTGCACCGATGGCGACGTGGACGGCTTCCAGATCCGCACTCTCATTTTGACCATGCTGTACCGCCTGACCCCCACCCTCATCCGGGAGGGTTACGTCTACATCGCGGAGACCCCGCTTTTTGAGATTAACTGCGGGGAAAAGACCTGGTTTGCCTATTCCGACAAGGAAAAAAACGACATCGTCCGGGAGTTGGAGGGGAAGAGGTACAAGATCGACCGCTCCAAGGGCTTGGGCGAGAACGACCCGGACATGATGTGGCTCACCACCATGAACCCGGCCACCCGCCGCCTGATCCGGGTCATGCCGGAGGACGTGGAGCGCACCGCGCAGATCTTTGACCTGCTGCTGGGAGACAACCTCCAGGGCCGCAAGGACCATATCGCGGAAAACGGGTATAAGTATTTGGAGATGGCGGATATTTCGTGATGCCTTTGGAGAATTCCAGGCGGATGCGATATGGTCCGCGACCGAGCGAAGGCGAGGGAGCCGCGCGAAAGCGCGTTTTAAATCCAGCCGCTGGACAGTTTTGCGGAGCAAAACCGGCAAGCCATATCGCGGAAAACGGGTATAAGTATTTGGAGATGGCGGATATTTCGTGAGAATGTTCCCGGCGCAGCCCAGCGAAGCGGGTGCGGCGGGAAAAGGAGGAGCAAGGAAGCGAACGCAGTTTTCGCCGCAGGCGGGAACGGAGGGGAGCGGACTTTGCGACGACGCAGCCGCGCGAAAGCGCGTTTTAAATCCAGCCGCTGGACAGTTTTGCGGAGCAAAACCGGCAAGCCATATCGCGGAAAACGGGTATAAGTATCTGGAGATGGCGGACATTTCGTAAAAGCGGGAGGCCTTCACGGCCAGAAAGGAGAATCCTCATGAAACGGTGGACGGCGTTATTTCTGACAGTGTTGATAATGTTTACCATGGTCCCCACCGCCCTGGCGGTGGAGACGAAACCCGCGCCCCCGGCGTGGGTGAAGGAGTCGGAGTATGTGGTGTTTGAGGGGGACCCGGTCTACGAAGGGGACACGTGGCGGCAGATGGAGGCCTTTCGGGCCGATGCGGCGGCGGGAAACCAGGAGCCGAAGGACGGCGACGAGCTGGGAGCCCAGTGGTCGGTCTGGACAGCGCCGCGGTCCGATAACGGCATGAAGTCCCGCCGGGACTTCTCCGCGGGAGAGTGGTTTGAGCGGGGCCTGGTGGCCATGCAGTACGCCGCCAACTCCGATACGGGCCGCCTGGCCTCCACGGCGGACACCTGCTTCACGGCGGCCTGTTCCGCCATGGTGAAGGTGGGCTCCACCACTGCGGACCCGGATTATCAGACGGTGCTGCTGTGGAAGATCCGGGCGAAGCTCCTCCACTGGGCGCCTGTGGGGGATGAAAAGCCCTATACGCGGTATCTCGACGCCATCGATGACTTCATCATCCTGCGAAACGCCCGGCCCACGAAGCTGGTGGAGGTGCTGGACACGCCCCTGCTGGACGCCCTGACGGAGACGACCCGGGCCCGGATCACCAAGGACATCAACGCCATCTCCGCCCGGGTGAAGCTCCGTATCGACGGTCAGGTGATTACGACAAACCGCACCGTAGCCGATGGCCGGGAGGTATACCGGGATGTGGACCCGGTGATCGTCAACGGCCGCACCATGGTCCCCATCCGCACCATCGCCGAGGCGCTGGGTGCCGACGTGGAGTGGGTATCCTCCATGGGAGGGGCCCGGCTGACCCGGGCGGGGGTGCAGATCGACCTGCCCATCGGCAGCACCACCGGGTATCGGAACGGCGAACCCTTCCAGATGGAAGCGGCCCCCTACGTGCAGGATGGCCGCACCATGGTCCCGGCCCGGTATGTGGCGGAGTTTTTCGGCCAGAAGGTGGAGTTTGACAGCGCCGCCCGCACCGTGGAGATCACGGAGGACCGGACTGCCGCCGGCGACAGCAATTTAGAGCGGTGGGCCCTTCCCATGGGCGCTATGCTGAACCGACTCAACGGCACCGGAAATCCCAACCTCCTGGGCGGCGCTCCCAGGTCGGGCTATGGCGGAGACAGCGCCAAGGACTACGCCAGAAGCATCCTCAACGGCGACAGCTGGGGCATCGAGAGCCGGGAGGACCTGATCGAAACGGTGTGCCGCATGACATTTTACGGTCATAACGCCAGCTTCCTTTCCGACGTGGCGCTGATCAACAGCCTGTCCGCCACGGAGTACCGGCAGCTGCTGAAAGGCGCCCAGGGCATGGACGCCTACATGTTCCCCTACACCAAGCAGCTGGGGGAGAAGTGGGGGGACCGGGGCATCCTCTGCTGGGATCTGTTCCGCATGAGCAACCTGGTCCAGTGGGGCTATCTGGCGGGGTATCTCACCTACCCGGAGACGCTGGCGCTGCTGGAACCGGCGGCCACGCTGCTCCACGACAACTTCAAAAGCTGGGACGAGGCCTACGAGAACTATCTGGACGGCTACAACTGGTGGGCCAGAAACAACGTGCTGGATAAGAACGTGTGGGAGACGTACCGGGGACAGATCTATCAAGAGCTGAAGCGGGGCAAGGAGACGGCGGCGCTGTTTGACGACAGCTTGTTCAAAACCCCCGTCCGGGGTGTCCCCGGTGTGACGGCGGAGGGCCTGCTGGCCTCCGTCAGCTGAGCGGATGCGGATCACACGGCGCGGAGCGCTGTGAATCAATATAAATTAATAATTATTGAGAAAGCAGGTGTTCAAATGAAAGGAATGAGACGATGGATGGCCGTGCTGCTGGCGTTGGTGCTGGCACTGTCTCTGACGGTCCCTGCCCTGGCGGTGGAGGACACGGACCCGCCC
This sequence comes from Oscillospiraceae bacterium, assembly GCA_021771265.1. GTDB lineage: Bacteria > Bacillota > Clostridia > Oscillospirales > Oscillospiraceae > Oscillibacter. The sequence goes on along the minus strand of JAETPK010000037.1, from coordinate 7,178 downwards.
CTGTGGCAGGAATACGGCTTCTCCTCCCGGGAGGAGTGCATTGCCTACTGGTTTGACGGCGACGAGAGCGCCTATCAGGAGCAGGTGGAGTATGCCCTGGCCCGGGAGAGCTGGGAGGCCTCCATGGCCGGCGAGATCGCCGCCTTCGATGCGAACGACTACTGGAGCTCCGGCAAGTGCTGGCAGGCGGAGTATTACGACTCCAAGGAGGCCTTTATGGAGGACTGGCTCCTGGAGACGGAGGAGGATTTCCGGGAATGCCTGCTGAATGAGTGGCTGGAAGACCAGTGGTGGGACTACTGGATGGCCCAGGAGGTAGAGAGGACCCGGGCGAAGCTGGGCGGCGTGGCCGGCCAGGTGGGCGTCATGGTGGACGGGACTTATGTGAAGTTCCCCGACGCGGTGCCCGAGGTGGTGAACGGCCGCACCATGGTGCCCTGCCGGCAGGTGCTGGAGGCCTTCGGTGGTACGGTGACCCATGAAAACGGCGAGGCGGTGTGCCGCCTGGAGGGCGCGACCCTGCGCTTCAAGGACGGCCGGGACACCGCCGTCATGACCCTGGCCGACGGCACGGAGACCACCGTCCAGATGGACGTGCCCTGCTATTATAAGAACGGCCGTACTTACATTCCCGTCCGCTTTTTTGCCGAGGCCCTGGGCTGCGACGTTCTGTGGGATGGGACGTATGACACGGCGGTCATTCTGCGGCGGGACAAGATAACGGCGGAGCTGGACAGCCGCTTCACCGTGCTGGGCCGCTTCCTGGATGCCATGCAGTCCGGCAGCGTTGGTGACCACTACAAGACCACCGCCAAGCTGGACGGAGACCTGACCATGATAGACTCCATCAACGGCAATCAGACGTACCATTTCAGCGCCGATATGGAGCTGCTGGCCAGCGGCGCCGTTGTGAACTTCTCCGCCAAACTGAAGCTGGGGGACTGGGCGAAGCTGATGGCGGCCGCGGGCGTGCTGGGGGACGAGGACCTGGCCCAGCTGGCAGCAGTTTTGAAGGACGCCCGGCTGGAGGTCATCTATGACGGCGAGGGCGGCATGATGTACATGAAGGTGCCGGGCCTGTCCCAGTTGACCTACGGCACTTATGCCGACGGCAGCTGGCTGGCGGTGCCGGTGACCTCCCTGGCGGAGCTGGAGAGCGCCGGCGTCACCACCGTGGGCGGTGCCTTGTATGCAAACGCGCTGGATTACGCGGAGTACGGTACGCCGGTACTGGTGTACCAGGACCTGATGGACACCGCCGATGAGCTCGCGTCCTATCTGGGCGACGACTGCTTCCAGAGCAGCGGCGGATACAGCGTTCTCCACTATGACAAGGAGGACTATGAGGCGGCCCTGGCTGCCGAGGGCGGCGAGGAGTACGCCCGGTGGGCCAGTGAGTTTGAAAAGCTGGACCTGGAGCTGAAGATCGCCCGCTCCGGCGACGCCACCTTCCGGGTGCTGGTCCAGAACAAGGACAGCGGCTACGGCGACGTGGTGCTGGTGGATGCCTCCGGCAGCGTTTCCCCCACCAGAGTGAATATGCAGATGCTGCTGCGGCTGAAAAACCAGTTCGACCTGAGCCTGCGCTATACCGCCTCCACCTCCGCCACCACCGCCCAGCCCGTCACCGCCCCGCCGGCGGGGGAGACGGTCATCGACCCCTACGAGGGGGAGGATCCCGCTGAATATCCCTTTGAGGAAATCGGCAGCTCCGTGCCGGAGCCGCTTGCGTAAACGCCTGATCCGCGGAGACGGCATATCCGTCTCCGCGGTTCCCTGCGAAATCATGACGAGAAGGAACCAAACATATGCCGAAGAAAAAGCAGCCCCAGGAGGGGCGTCCCAAAGTCAATAACCCAAACGTCCTGGGCCTGCACGCCCAGGTGGTGGAGCAGCCCATCACCGACACCCTGGAGACCAACTACATGCCCTACGCCATGAGCGTCATCGTCTCCCGGGCCATCCCTGAGATCGATGGCTTCAAGCCCTCCCACCGCAAGCTCCTGTACACCATGTACAAAATGGGCCTGCTCACCGGTGCCCGGACAAAGTCCGCCAACATCGTGGGCCAGACCATGCGCCTCAACCCCCATGGCGACGCCGCCATTTATGACACCATGGTGCGCCTGTCCAAGGGCTATGGCGCGCTGCTGACCCCCTTTGTGGACTCCAAGGGCAACTTCGGCAAGTCCTATTCCCGGGATATGTCCTGGGCGGCGCCCCGGTACACGGAAGCCAAGCTCACCGCCATCTGCGCGGAGCTGTTCCGGGACATCGACAGTGACACCGTGGATTTTGTGGACAACTACGACAACACCATGAAGGAGCCGGCCCTGCTGCCCACCTCCTTCCCCAACATCCTGGTGTCCGCCAACAGCGGCATCGCCGTGGGCATGGCCTCGCAGTTCTGCGGCTTCAATTTGAAGGAGGTCTGCGACACCACCATCGCCTACCTGAAAAATCCCGCCTGCGACCTGACGGAGACACTGCTGGCTCCGGATTTTCCCACCGGCGGCGAGCTCATCTGCGACCCCGCCGTCCTGCGGGACATTTACGACACCGGCCGGGGCAGCGTCCGGGTCCGGGCCCGGTACCGCTATGTGAAGGAAGAAAACCTCATTGAGATCTACGAGATCCCCTACTCCACCACGGTGGAGGCCATTTTGGACAAGGTGGCGGAGCTTATCAAGGCCGGTAAGGCCAAGGAGATCGCCGATATGCGGGACGAGACGGACCTCAGCGGCCTGAAGCTGGCCATCGACCTCAAGCGGGGCGTGGACCCGGACAAGCTCATGATGAAGCTCTATAAGCAGACGCCCCTGGAGGATTCCTTTGCCTGCAATTTCAACGTCCTCATCGCCGGCAGCCCCCGGGTACTGGGCGTGCGGCAGCTGTTGGAGGAGTGGACCGCCTGGCGGACGGAGTCTGTCCGGCGGCGGACCTATTTTGTCCTGAACAAGCGCAGGGAAAAGCTCCACCTTTTGAAGGGCCTCAAGCGCATCCTGCTGGACATCGACAAGGCCATCAAGATCATCCGGGAGACGGAGGAGGAGGCTGAGGTCATCCCCAACCTGATGATCGGCTTCGGCATCGACCAGGTCCAGGCGGAGTTCGTGGCGGAGATCAAGTTGCGCAATATCAATAAAGAGTATATCCTCAAGCGGGTGAACGAGACGGCGGCCCTGCAGGACGAGATCGATGACCTGGAGGATATCCTGAACAGCCCCAAGCGGGTGAAAAAGATCATCGTGGACGAGCTGACAGCGGTGGCGAAAAAGTACGGCGAGCCCCGCCGCACCGCCATCGTCTACGGCCACGAGGTGGAGGAGTACAAGGAGGAGGCAGCGGTGGAGGATTACCCCGTCAGCATCTTCTTGTCCCGGGAGGGATATTTCAAAAAGATCACCCCCGCCTCCCTCCGCATGAACAGCGAGCAGAAGTACAAGGAAGGCGACGGCCTGCGCCAGAGCTTCGAGACCACCAATGCCGCGGAGGTCATGTTCTTCACGGACCAGTGCCAGGTGTACAAGACCCGTCTCAGCGATTTCGATGACGCCAAGGCCAGCGTTCTGGGGGACTATCTGCCTGCCAAGCTGAATATGGACGCTGGGGAGAACGTGGTGTTTGCCGTGCTGCCGGGCGATTATTCCGGCGCGCTGCTGTTCTTCTTTGAAAACGGCAAGGCGGCTCGGGTGGAGGTCAAGTCCTATCAAACCACCTCCAACCGCCGCAAGCTCACCGGCGCCTACTCTGACAAGGCGCCTCTGGCCTGCATCCGCCGCATCGACGGCGACTGTGAGCTGGCGGTGTATTCCACGGAGCCCCGCTGCCTTATTTTCCACACGGCACTGCTGGCACCCAAGACCACCCGCACCACCCAGGGTGTGGCGGTCATGAATCTGAAGCCCAAATATCGTCTGGACACTGTGAAGACCCTGGAGGAGAGCAGCATCTCCCATCTGAGCCGCTATCGGGTCCGGGCCCTGCCTGCCGCCGGCGCGCTGCTGCGGCAGGAGGATTCCGAGGAAAAGCAGCTGGATCTGCTGGACTGAGAAGGTATTGAAAAACGCGATGAAGAAACAACTGAAAAGCTACGGCATCATCACCCTGGGCTCCGTCATTTTCGCCCTGGCCTTTGATGTCTTTTTCGCCGCCAACCAGGTGGCCATGGGCGGCATCACCGGCCTTGCCCAAATCATCAACGTACTGCTCCCGGGGCTTTCCGTTGGTACGCTGGCCTTTGTGCTGAATATCCCGCTGTTTCTGGCGGGCTGGAAGTTCATCGGCTGGCACCTGCTGGCCTCGTCCCTGTACGCTCTGGCAGTCAGCTCCCTGGCCATCGATGCCATTGCCGCCCTGCGGCAGTTTCCACCCATGGACCCCATGCTGGCCTGCCTCTGCGGCGGCGCCGCCATGGGACTGGGTTTTGGCATGGTGTTTTCGCAGGGGGCCACCACCGGCGGCACGGACATCGTGGCCCGGCTTTTGAAGCTGAAATTTCCCTGGCTGCCCATGGGCAAGCTCATGCTGCTGCCGGATGGCACCGTGCTGGCGCTGGCGGCCCTGGCGTTTGGCCGGGTGGAGGCGGCGCTGTACGGCGCGGTGGCTATTTTCGTGTCCACAAGGGTCATGGACACCGTGCTTTACGGCCTGGACACCTCCAAGGTGGCCTACATCATTTCCGACCGGTGGCGGTCCATCGCCGACGCCCTGCTGCGGCAGCAGAACCGGGGCGTCACCATCCTTCAGGGTGAGGGCGGCTGGACCGGCGCGCCCAAGCAGGTGCTGCTGGTGGCCTTCAAGCAAAAGGAGATCGTGCGGATCAAGCGCGCAGTCCATGATATTGACCCCAACGCCTTTCTCATTGTCTGCGACGCCCATGACGTGCTGGGCGAGGGATTCGGCGATTATCAAAAGGAGGAGCTATAAATGACTGACTTCACAACTGTGCAGAAGAATTTGACGGACCGGGGCTTTGCGGTGAAGGTCTTTGCCACCGGCGCGGAGGCTGCCGCTTATCTGAACGGCGCCATCGACGGAACAAGCGTGGGCATTGGCGGCTCCGTGACTGTCCAGGAGCTGGGACTGCATGAGCTGCTGGCCGCCCACAACCAGGTCCACTGGCACTGGGCCAATGGCCCCACAGCGCGCACCGCCGCCATGAACGCCCAGGTGTACATCACCTCTGTCAACGGACTGGCGGAGACCGGTGAACTTATCAATATTGACGGCGCCGGCAACCGGGTGGCCGGCACCCTGTTTGGCCATCAGAAGGTGTACTTCGTCGTGGGCCGCAACAAGCTGGCTCCCACCTACGAGCAGGCTCTGTGGCGGGCCCGGAACATTGCCGCGCCGAAAAACGCCCAGCGGCTGAACTGCAAGACTCCCTGCGCCGCCAAGGGCGACCGCTGCTATGACTGCAAGAGCCCGGGGCGCATCTGCCGGGGCCTGGTGGTGCTGTGGGAGGCCATGATGGACATGGAGATGGAAGTGGTCCTGGTGGACGAGGACCTGGGCTATTAAACAACCGGAAAGGAGGTGGCCCCGTGAAAAAGCTGAAGATTGCCGCCGCTTTGTGTGCCCTGCTGCTTTTGACGGGGTGCGCCTCTCTTTTGGAACGCCAATACAGTACCGTGGAGCCCCACAGCAGTAAATTTTGGGAGAGTGAGGCGGCGGACACCCTTCGGGCGGAGAATCACCAGGATATTGTCAATGACCTGCTGCTGCTCATCGGCCAGCATACAGAGAGCGCCACCATCCGACTCTACAACTTTAAGGATGACATGACAGTGGCGGAGACGCTGGAACGGGCTGCCACGGAGACCCAGCAGGAGACGCCCATGGGTGCTTACGCCGTGGAGTTTATCACCTCCTCCAGCCAGGCGCAGCGGGGCTACTACGAGGTGTCCGTCCAGATCAGCTACCGCCGCACGGCGGAGCAGATCCAGGCGGTGGTGAATGCCACCAGCACGGAGGCATTGTCCAGCCTGCTGGAAACGGCGCTGGACAGTGGGGCGGCGGAGCTGGCCGTGCGCATCGGCTACTGGCGGATGGGAGACCGGGAGCGGGTGGCGGAGATCGCTGCTCAGCTGCGGGAAGAACGGGGCCTGGCGGATACGCCGCCCTGGGGCATCTATTATTATCCGGCGGAGGAAACAGCGGGGCTCATCGAATTTGTCCTGGAGGGGGCGGAGGTGGATGCCTCGCCGGCGGAGGAAACGCTGGAGCCGGAAGCGGCGGAAGAAGAAATTTCTGAAAATCTAAAAACAAATGCTTGACAAGGGGAGATTCCTTTGCTAAAATAACCCTTGTTCCGCGGGCATAGCTCATCTGGTAGAGCGCCACCTTGCCAAGGTGGAGGTAGCGAGTTCGAGCCTCGTTGCCCGCTCCAGCTCAGAAAAAGTCCTAAGGCGATGAAAAAAGCCTTAGGGCTTTTTTCATACGCCGGGCGAACTTTTTCTTCGCTTTCCCACCGGGACCGCTGCACTGGGTCCCGGCGGGAGCCCTGCTAGGGACATCCAGCTTTGGATGTCCTTTTTCTTTTGCTAGGAGCGAACTCGCTACCAGACACCGTCGCGCCACTCCGGTTTCCGGCTTTCGCCGAAAGCCGGAAACCGGGGCGCTTCCTCGAAAGCGGGGCGCTTCATCCGCCACAGGCGGCGCTGCCCCGCTTTCCACCTATGCGCGAAGCGCATATTCAATCAGAGGTGAGGCAGGGTTCCTGCGAATGGCCATCGTCCTCACAAGCTCCATATCTCTCAGGTTTGTCTGTTGCCAAACCTTCGCTCATTTCGCTGCTCGTCCTCTTCCCACCGAAACCGCTCCGCTAGGTTTCGGCGGGGACCCTGCGTTCATGGGATACCGGGAAGCGGGTTCGAGCCTCGTTGCCCGCTCGGGCTCAGAAACTTCCTGCTTGACACGAATCCCCGCCTGCGGCGAGGTTTCTTAGCCGGACAGGAAGTTTCTTCGCCTTCGGCCATGAATCGCTTCGCTGGATTCACGGCCGAGTAATCGGGACCGCTGCACTGGGTCCCGGTGGGAGTCTTGCCAGGGACATCCGACTCCGGATGTCCTTTTTCTTTTGCCGGAAGCAACTCCGGAGTCCGTTTTGAAAGCGCAGCCGGACGGTGTATCTCCTTTTTTCAGGAAATTCCGGGAAAAAGGGCTATACATTTTAG
>JAETPK010000036.1 GCA_021771265.1 Oscillospiraceae bacterium | reverse complement strand
AATGCCCTGTCCCGGGTGAAAATGCCCTGTTTCCCGCACAAATAGCGGGTTTTCTCGCGGTCTCCCGTCCTGTCCCGGTTTATCCCGTGTTTCTCAATTACGTTGTCCCCGTACACATATCAGCACCTTCCATTTTTATGATTTTCCTTGGTTTTCTCCCGCAGTGGTATGCAGTCCCAAATGGGGACTCTCTTGTCAATGCCGCAAACCGGTTTTTCACATCAGCCACTTTGCGGAGTTTTTCCGAAAAACGACCGATGTTCGCCTGCTTACAATGTAGAAGGCGGTGTGATGGTGGAGACGGCGATGAGCTTTTCAGAGCCAATGCTCTTCCACCGGTGGGGCTTTGTGCTGTCAAAATAAATGGTATCTCCCTGGGACACGGTAAACGTCTGGTTGTCCAGCACTACTTCCATAGTCCCCTGGATCACATAGATTCCCTCGTCTCCCTGGTGCGTGTTTACCTCACCGCTGCTCTCACCCACCTCCGCTTCCATCAGCACCAGGTCAAACTTGCGCTTGTTGCAGGGATTCAACAGGGAAAGCCGCCAGCTGCGGTCATGGTCCACGATGACACGTTTTTCCTTCGGTGTCACAACGCCGTCGTTAAGCACCTCTTCAAACTTGCCGTCGTCAAACAGCGCGAACAGGGGAATGTCCAGGGCGCGGCAGATATTGCGCAGGGTGGACAGGGATGGGTTTGCCTGGCTGCGCTCCACCTGGGAAATGAGACTGGCGGTGCAGTGGGCCGCTTCGGCCACCTCGGTCAGTGTTAACCCTTTTTCTTTCCGAATCGTTCGTATCCTCTCTCCGACGGTCATGGAAAATATCACCTCAATGCGTTTCTTACATGCAGTTTATCATATTGTACAGAAAAAGGGAATGAATTTTATCGGTTTAATTCATTGTGTATTTAAATTTTGTATTATATAATTTAAATACACTTTAAATTTAATGGTGCATTTTTAAAAAGGAGGCAATCGAGCAATGAGAAAATCCGCATCGAGAAACATTCAACTGATTCTGGCGCTGCTGTTTGTATTCGTGTTTGGCCATGTGATCCCACCCTGGTCCTCTGTCACGCGCATGGGCGTGCAGTACATCTCCATTATGGTAGGGTGGATCTGGCTTTGTGTGCTGGAAGGCAGCTTGCTGCTGCCGTCTATCATGGCCATGGTGGGCTGCCTGATCCCCGGGTATTTCACTCCCGCCTCCCTGGTCTCCGCCACACTGGGCAACACCATCACCGTTTTGATGATCTTCATTTTCATCCTGGTGTATGTGTTCCAGCAGTCCAAGACCGGCGATTTTCTGGTCCGCTGGCTGCTGTCCCGGAAGGTGGTCAACGGCAGGCCATACCTTTTCACTGCGTTCTTTCTGGCGGCCATTATCATCATCGGTTCCGTCATCGGTTCTTTTGGCATCATCCTGCTGGCCATCGCCATTTTGTACGCGGTGGTGGAGGTTTCCGGCATGGACCGCAGGGACGACTGGGTCCGCTTCCTGCTCATCTCCACCGTCGCTCTCTCCGGCGTGACGGAGATCATGTATCCCTTCAAGCCCTACGCGGTGCTGTACAACAGTATTTTTGACGCTCAGCTGAACACGGTGGGCACTCAGTGCGACGGCGCCACCTGGGGCATCACCGCGGTGGCCATCTCTGTGCTCTGCTTCGTGTTTTTGATGCTGCTGGCCCGCTTTGTCTTCAAATTCGATCTGACAAAGCTGAAAAAGCTGGATGTCAGTCTGCTCCAGACCGAGGAGTACAAGCGGATGTCCAAAAAGCAGGTCATCGTGCTGATCACGGTCCTCGTCACCTTCTTCTATCCCTTCATTCTTCAGCTGATGCCCAAGGAAAATGCGGTCTACGACCTGCTGAACGGCATCGGTCAGTATTTCGCCATGGCTTTCGCAGTTTGTATGCTGTGTCTGCTGCGCATCGACGGCGAGCCCATCTGCGAGGCCAACGATGTGTTCAAAAACGGCACTAACTGGGGCATCATTTTCGGCGTCGGCGCGGTGCTGGCCATCGGCGGCGCCCTCTCCTCCGAAGACTGCGGCGTTTCCGCCTGGCTGCTGTCCATTTTCGAAAACCTCTTCGGCGGCATGAGTCCCGCCGCCATCATCGCCATCGTGGCGGTCCTGTGCTGCTTCGTCACCCAGTTCTTCTCCAACTCCGCCACGGCCATCATGTTCCTCACCGCCCTGGCCCCCCTGGCGGTCAACCTCTACCAGCAGGGCGTCAATGTCTCCGTGTTCACGCCCATCATCGGCATCGGCACGCTGACAGCCTGCCTGCTGCCCTCCGGCTCCGGCCAGTCCGCCATTATGCTGGGCACGGACATTTTCGCGGAGGACGGCCAGAAGTGGGCCTTTTCCAAAGGTCTTTTGGTGCTGTTTGCCGTGGCGCTGGGCGTGATCCTGGCCGGCGTCATCTGTGTCTGCGTACTTTGAGCGGACCAAATCTATCAGAAAGGAGCGGTTAGGCACCCCCATTCTTCGGGAGCCTGACACACGGCATATGACAAACGATATCATTCCTGTAAAAAAGCGCGGCAGCTTTCATGTGGGCGGCGAGCGCACCGTGATCCAGGGCGCGCCGGTGGAGGACCTGCCCTATTTCGGCACGTTTACCTTCCACTCCGACCCCAACGGCACCCACTGGACCAAGCAGATGTATGTGCAGTACACGGAGCTGGCCGGCCCCAAGGCGCCTTATCCTCTGTTGATGTGGCACGGCGGCGGCCTCACTGGCGTTACCTGGGAAACGACACCCGACGGCCGGGAGGGCTGGGACACCCTGTTTCTCCGGATGGGCTTCGATGTGTACGTCTCGGACGCCGTGGAGCGGGGCCGGGCCAGCTGGGCAAAATTCCCCGACGTGAACCCGACTCCGCCCCTTTTCCACTCCTACGAGTCCCGGTGGCTGAACCTGAAAATGGGTGCGGTCTATCCGGAGCCCTATCAGGGGCAGCGGTTCCCCGTTCAGTACTACGACCAGCTGATGATGCAGGGCGTACCCCGCTGGATGACCTCCGACGAATGGACCCAGGCCGCCTACGACCAATATCTGGAGCGCCTGGAAAAGGCTCTTCCCGGCGTCATCCTCATGGCCCATTCCCAGGGCTGTACCTTTGCCCTGAACGCCGCCAGAAAGCGCCCAGACTTTGTGAAGGCCCTGGTGCTGGTGGAATGCGTCTCCCTGCCGGACAGCAAATCGGACATGGCGTTTCTCAGGGACATCCCACAGCTCTATGTCTACGGTGACTTTATGGAACCTGACCGGGAGCCCGTCCACTCCTGGGTGGCCCATGTCAGGGACAACGCCCCGACCTGGCGGGGCCGCCTGGATGCCATGGGCGCCGATTACACGTGGATGCACCTGCCGGAGCTGGGCATCCGCGGAAACTCCCACATGCTGATGATGGACGACAACAGCGCCGATATCGCGGAGCTGATCCGCCAGTGGCTGGTGCAAAAGGGTCTCGGTGTACAGTGAACAACAGCCTGGCTTTTCGTGTTTTGCCGAAAAGCCAGGCTGTTTTTTTGATACTCACACAACGGGCTCAAACTTGGAAAATATCACCCGCTCCAGGCCCCGCAGCTCCAGGACGCCCATCTCCTCCGTGTCCTTTTGGGCGTAGCGTACCCGGAAGACGCCCTCCGCCGGGTCATACTCCGCCGCCGTGGAGTTGGCTCCCCAGTCATCGTGGTTGGGCAGCCCCTCCAGGTCCAGCGTCCCTTTCCAGATCTCATCGCCCCGCCGCTGGTAGATGTAGACGTCCTGGTGGCCGTCTCCGCCGAACTGGACGTTGGCCACCAGCTCCGGCACCCCGTCGCCGTCCAGGTCCACGGAGTAATCCTCCGCCCCGTCGAAGCCGAAGCTCTCGGCGATGGGGAAGGTCTCGCCGCCCTCCCGGGCGTAATAGGTCCGCATCTCCCAGTAGCCGCCGTTGCTCTCCGCCTGGACATAACCGTCGTAGCCCAGAATGCCGGAGAAGGCGCGGGTCCCCTCCTCCTGCCCACCGCCAGCGGCGGGCAAGTGGACCTGGAACACGAACTTGCCCTGCTCATAGGGCACAAAATACACCGCCCGCTCCGCCTGGGACCCGTCCCGCCGCCGGATGGGCAGGGCAAAGGTTCCCTCATCGCTCCGGTCCAGGGCGTATGTCTCCTTTTCCACCACGCCGCTGCCGTTTTCGCTGGTATAGTAATCCTCCCCCACTGTCAGCGTGTCCGCGCCGGCCAGCGCCAGGGTCAGTGTCTCATCCCCCGCCAGGGTCAGGGTGGGCAGACCGTCATAATCGAAATCAAACTGGCCGTCCCCATACCAGGCCGCCAGGATGCTCTCCCCGGAGGTCGTCGTCACTGTCAGGGACGGTCCTCTCCGCACCCAGGTGAGATACACCCGGCTGTCCAGTCTGGCGTGGGATAGCAGCCGCTCCAGTCCCTCCTGGGTGGTGATGGGGCCGGCCGCCTCCGAATCAGAAAACAGGGACGTGATGACCCACGTCTCCGACGCCAGCGCCTGCCGCTCCGACCTGCCGCCTCCGGCGTCCGGATAGGACCAGTCCACCTCCTCCACTTGCGGCTTCACACACATCAATAAAAACGCGGCCTTGGCAACACAGGCGTCGAATCCGTCGGGGTCCGCCGGCGCCTCATGGAAGTTCAGCACCAGGCCGCGGCTGTCGCCCATGGCGGTGGCCGACACGCTCCCCGGCACGTCTCCGCAAACGCCGGAGGACAGCAGCGCCGAAAACGCCTCCGTGGTGTTCTGCCCCGACAGGGCCTCCAGAGAAAGGTCCGCCGCTTTCTCCCACCCCAGATACTCCATCAGCGCCCGGATGCCCTGGGCGGAGGCGCCAAGGTCCTTGACGTCCCGATAGCCCAGCTTTTTGGCCCAGCTGTCCAACGGGTCTCCATCACAGTAAAAGGTCGTGACACTGGAGCCGCTGTCCGTGGGGAAGGCAAAGTCCACCCGGTCCGCGTCCGCCGTCAGGGCCAGCAGCAAATACGCGGCGTTCCCCCCCATCCAGATCTCCTCCGCGTCATCCAGCTCCTCCGCGAAGCGGATGTGCAGCACCGTGTCGTCTCCGGACACAAAGGAGGACACCTCGTACTCCCCCAGACTGCCGGTGCCCATGGCTTCCAGCAGCGTCCTGACCGCCTCGCTGTCCGCCGCCCGCTCCACCCGCAGGTTAAAGAGGGTCCTGGCCAGGTCCTTCTGGCTGCGAAAGCTCCCCATATCATCGGTGGAGGTCACCAGCCGGAACTGGACCACCGTGTCGTTGGTCCCGGTCACGCCCACCCCGGCGTCATAGCCGGTGACGGCGCCGCTGTCCTTTGTGGAGAGCAGACAGGTATACAGCACCGCCTCGCTGTTCCCCTCCAGGGAATAGCGGCCGCCGGACGCCGTTCCCTCCGCCCCGATGAAGGCACCGGCGCCGGTGTAGTGGTCCTTGGGCAGCAGGATGGTCCCGGTGATCTCCGCACTGTCCTGCATGGTGAGACGGCAGTTCAGCTCTCCGCCGAAGCCGCCCTCTTCGGCATAGGTCACGGCCGCCGTCAGCGTGCCGGCAAACCGCCGGGCCGTGGCGCCGCCGTTTTCCTGAAAGCCGTCAAGGACCCAGGGGTCGCTGGAGAGCAGCTGTCCGTTTTCATACACATCCACGTAAATGGCCCAGGACTGAATGGGCTCCCGGAGGTCACAGGTGAACTCCGCGGTCCCGGCACCGCCTTCCACCCACACCCAGCTGGACGCTTTCCCATCGGAGGTGCACACCATCCACACCACCAGCACCGCGGCCACCGCCAAGAAGGCCACCCGGGGCGTCTCCTTTTTCCAGGCCAGCACGTGCTTCACCCGCCGGGCGGCGTCATGCTCCCCGAAGGCCAGGGCCATTGGGAATCGCCGGTCCATGGCGTAGGACACCAGAGACAGGCTGTATCCCCGCTTCACCTGGTCCCCAAGCTGGGCAAGCACCGCCTCGTCGCAGCGCATCTCCAGGTCCCGGCAAAACAGCACCCAGCAGAGCCATGCCGCCGCATTCCACCAGTATACCGCCAGAACCAGGCAGCCCAGCAGCTTCCACCACTGGTCTCCCCACCGCAGGTGATACCGCTCGTGGGCCAGGACATAGGTCCGCTCATTTCCGTCCAAATGGAAGGGGATGTAGATGCGGGGCCGGAAGTAGCCCAGCACGAAGGGGGTGGGAATGGCGTCGCACTCCCAGACGTTTCCGCCGTTCCACACGGCGGCGGAGACCTGCCGCCGCAGCCGCAGCCAGGACCACACGCCATAGGCCAGCAGCGCCGCCAGGCCCACCAGCCACACCACCGCCGCCCCCTTCCAGATCAGTGCCTGCCAGTCCACGGCGGTCTCCGCCGCCGCGGCGGGGATGGAGATACCCGCCGCCGGCGCCGTCACCACAGGCGCCGCCTGCACGGGAGCGGCAGAGGGGGCCGCGGCCACCGCCTCGCTGTACTCCGCCACCCGCTCCAGGGGCCGGAGATTGAAAATGCTCCAGGGCCGCACCTGCCACTTCACGGGACACACCAGACGCAGCCACACCGCGCACCAAAGCACCAGGCTGTATTTTTTCGGGGCGTTCAGCCTTGCCAGCAGCCACCGCGCCCCCAGCACCACCGCCATCACCGGCAGCGCTGTTACCGCCAGAGACACCAGCTGGCGAAAAACCGCCGTCAACAGCTCCATCCTCATCCCTCCTTATGGGCGTCGATCAGACGCTTCAGCTCCTCCGCCTCCTGCTCCGACAATCGGCGTCCGCTCATAAACGCCGCCAAAAATCCCGGCAGAGAGCCGTCAAATGTCCTGTCCACAAACTCTCCCGCCGCCTCCGCAGTCACCGCCTCCCGGGGGACCAAAACGATAACGGTGCTGTTTTCATTTTGCAGCAGCCCACGGCCACACAGCTTTTTCAAAACGGTGTAAGTGGTGGACTTTTTCCACCCCAGCTGCTCCCGGCACAGCTCCGCCAGCCGCCCCGAGGCCACCGGCGCCGCTGCCCACACCACCCGCATGAAGCGGTACTCACTGTCGCAGAGATGATAGCGTTCCATGGTCTGTCCTCCTTGGTCTATTTCTATCGACCTGTCGTTTTTAGTCTATAATAATAGACCGCCTGTGTCAAGGGTCTCTTTCATTGTAGTTCACAAAAAAAGAAACATTCCCCTAACAGGGAATGTTTCCAGAGGTCAAGAAGGCTTGCGCTTCGCTCTGCAAGGCTTTTCGCCAGCCCCGTCCTTCAAAGGTCGTTGATGCGGGTCTTATCCAACTCACTGCGCTTGCGGAATTTCTCCCGGCAGGCGGCGTAGATGGCCAGCAGCACCGCCGTGGGGATGTTGCCCAGCACAAAGGAAGCCAGGAGCGGCCCCCAGGGGATGCCCCCCTCGTAGGCCGTAACGCTGCACACCATCACCAGGGAATAGAGAAACGTCAGCAGCGGCAGCACCAGCCCCGGCCACCGGCTCTCCCGTCTGGAGAGAAAGGCCTGCAAGATCGGCACGCCCGCCAGCAGTACCAGCATTAAAATCAGCGTTCTGGATGCGAGCAACATTTCACGATTCCTCCTTTGTCTTTCGGTATTCTGTAATGAGCAGCTTCGCCGTGTCGAAGTCCAGCTTGTCATCCACCGCCAGACGCTTCACCAGCGACACATAGGGGTCCGCCTCCACGGTCTCGCTGAGCCTGATCTTCTGAATGAGCCGGTCCAGCCGCAGCCGCACCGTGGGATAACTGACGCCGTACACCGACGCCACCTCCTTCAGCGAGCCGGAGGCCAGCAAAAATTTCTTGACGAAAGCCAGGTCCTCGTCCTCCAGCTCCGCCATCCAGCCGGGGATCGTGGTCATGCCATCACGCCCCTTTCATAAAATTAATATAAACTTTAATTTTATGAAAGTCAAGTTTTATTTTTATATTTAATAAAATGAAACCTCTCCCAAAGGAGAGGTCCCATTTTGCTCATTCCGCCGTCAGGGTATCCCGGACATCGCTGTCAAAGTAGGCCACGGGGTTTTGGGCCTGGCCATCCTGGCGGACCTCAAAGTGGAGGTGGGGTCCGGCGGACATGCCGGTGGAGCCCACGGCGCCGATCATCTCCCCGGCCTTTACGGTGTCGCCCTCCTCCACGGTAAAGTCCCGGCAGGCGGCGTAGACCGTCTCCAATCCGTCCCCGTGGTCCAGCACCAGGTAGTTGCCCCGCTCCGCGTCAAAGCCGGCCTCGGTGACGGTGCCGTCCGCCGCCGCCAGGATAACAGAGCCCTGGTCAGCGGGGATGTCGATGCCGCTGTGGGTCCCGCCGTTGACGGTGCCGTAGGGGTTGCTGAGCCACACGGTGCGGCTGTCCTGCACCGGCCACTCCAGCCAGCGGCTGTCCTCCTCAGACGTTGCATAGAGGCCGTAGATGAAGGGCTCGTCATCCCCCGCCAGCTGGGGCAGAAGGGTCAGTCCGCCGGTGACGTACTGTTCCACCCGCAGGGGACCGCTGGAAAGCTGATAGGTCTTGGTCTGCTCCGTGCCGTCGGAGAAGGATGCGGTGACGGTGAGGATCGCGCCGTCAAAGTAGTCGATGTCCATCTGCTCCTCGATGGTCATACCCAAACCGGAGCCGGTGGTCATCTCCTCCGGGGAGAG
Organism: Oscillospiraceae bacterium; assembly: GCA_021771265.1. Classification (GTDB taxonomy): domain Bacteria; phylum Bacillota; class Clostridia; order Oscillospirales; family Oscillospiraceae; genus Oscillibacter. The sequence continues at coordinate 12,947 of JAETPK010000036.1, read as the reverse complement.
CCAGAAACCATAGCTCATCTCCGGGTCATAGTCCTCCTGAACGCTCTGGCCCAGGGCAGTCATCTCCGGCATGTACCACATGCCGTCATCGGTCTGGCTAATGGCCGCCGTGGTAAGCCGGCCCTCATCCATGGCCTGGCGGAACTCCGCCATCTCTTCATCCGTCAGGTTTTCATGGAGCTGGTAGCGGTACAGTCCGCCCCGGTCGATAGAGAGGGACAGGGTTTCAATATGCTCACCGGTGACGCGGAACAGCAGTCCGGTGTAGTTCCCGCCGTCCAGGGTGACACAGCCCTCTCCAGCCCGGAAGGCGATGCCGCTGTTGGGGCCGGGGGCATAGGTCTCCCCGCTTTCGGCGGCGTAGGCCGTCAGGCCGAAGGAAAAGCCGGGCACCATCACAGCAGGACCGTTCTCCTGGCCCACAGGGGGTTCCGGCTGGCTCTCCGCTGGATACCCCAGCACCAGAGCCAGGGCACAGGCGGCACATACCGCCCCCCGCAGGACGGGACGCGCCCTTCCGGGCGCCAGGCGCTTCGGCCCGGTCTGGCCGGCGGTCCGCTCCACTGCCTGCTGCCGGGCGGCCCGCAGCACCCGGTCATTGAGCCCGGCGGGGGTGTTGATATGCTCCATCAGCTTCTGATAGTCGTTCTTCATCGTCGATACCTCCCAACAGGTCTTTCAGTTTCATTCTCGCCCGGCGGAGCCGGGTACGGACCGTGGCCGCCGGAACGCCCAGCATGGCGGCGATCTCCTCCGTCCGGTAGCCCTCCGCGTAATACAGGTGGACCACCGTCCGCAGCTTCTCCGGCAGACGGGCCACCGCGTCCCACAGCTCCTCCGCCCGGCTGTCCACAGGCCGGGCCAGATCCGGCACCGCCTCCAGGGACAGCACCGGCCGCCGCAGACGGAAGCGGTGGAGGTCGGCGCAGCGGTTCATGGCCGTCCGCAGCAGCCACGCCTTCAGCCGCTCGGCGTCCCAGCTCTCCGCCTTTTGGTCCAGCAGCCGCAGAAATACGTCCTGGTACACATCCTCGGCGTCCGGCACCGACTGGGTCCGGCACAGGGCCAGCCGGTACACGGCGCCGCCGTAGTCCGCCATGGCATTGCAGAGAAATCCCTCGGTCATGCAATGCCTCCTTTCGTTGTTCTTTCCTTCGTTTGAAAAGCGCTTTTCACCTTAAACACGTCCCGGAGGCCCGTAATGTTCCCCGGCGCGAAAAAATATTATCGGGATTTTTGATAGTATGCTCCCATCAAAGCCGATAAGCACCGCCGGGAAATCCCCTTGTGCCGCCGGGTGATTTCCTTTACAATGAGGGTAATCTACCAACGGAAAGGAACGTGTATCCTGATGAAAGACCTGAAGCCCATCTGCAAGATCGCCGTGGTCCAGGCGGCGCCCGTCATGTTCGACAAGGACGCCTGCGTGGAAAAGGCCGTGTCCCTCATCCGCGAGGCGGCGGCCCATCAGGCGGAGCTTATCGTATTCCCGGAGCTGTTCATCCCCTGCTATCCCTACGGCATGACCTTCGGCTTCACCGTCGGCAGCCGCACCGCCGATGGCCGCAAGGACTGGAAGCGCTATTACGACAACTCCATCCTCGTTCCCGGGCCGGAAACGGAGCGTCTGGGCCAGGCCGCCAAAGAGGCCCGCGCCTGGGTCAGCATCGGTGTTTCCGAGCGGGATACCCTTTCCGCCACGCTGTACAACACGAATCTGGTGTTCTCCCCCGACGGCGCCCTTTCCACTGTCCACCGGAAGCTGAAGCCCACCGGAGCCGAACGGGTGGTGTGGGGCGACGCCAACAGGGACTATTTCCCCATCGCGGAAACCCCCTGGGGCCCTATGGGCAGCATGATCTGCTGGGAGAGCTACATGCCTTTGGCCCGGGTGGCCCTGTATGAAAAGGGTGTGACGTTGTATCTCTCTCCCAATACCAACGACAACGAAGAGTGGCAGGCCACCATCCGCCACATCGCCATCGAGGGCCACTGCTATTTCATCAACTGTGACATGTACTTCACCCGGGACATGTACCCCAAGGACCTCCACTGCCCGGAGGAGATCGCCCGCCTGAACGACATCGTCTGCCGGGGCGGCAGCTGCGTGGTGGACCCCTACGGCCACTACGTGACCGAGCCGGTGTGGGACCAGGAGGCCATCATTTACGCGGATCTGGACATGGAGCAGGTCCCCGCCAGCCGCATGGAATTCGACGCCTGCGGCCACTATTCCCGGCCGGATGTGCTGGAGCTGATCATTCACGAATAAAGGCCGCAAAACAGCGGGCGGACGCAATGCGTCCGCCCACTGTCGTTTATGCTATGGGTCAATGGGCACGGTCCGCCTCAGACATTGAAGCGGAAATAGATCATGTCGCCGTCCTGGACCACATACTCCTTGCCCTCGCTGCGCAGCAGACCCTTTTCCTTGGCGGCGGCCACGCTGCCGCACTTCATCATGTCGTCATAGGCAATGACCTCCGCCCGGATGAAGCCCCGCTCGATGTCCGTGTGGATCTTGCCGGCGGCCTTGGGGGCCTTGGTGCCCTTTTTAATGGTCCAGGCCCGGCACTCGTCCTTGCCGTAGGTCAGGAAGGAGATAAGGCCCAGCAGGGAGTAAGAGCACTTGATGAGCCGGTCCAGGCCGGACTCCTCCACCCCCAGCTCCTCCAGGAACATCTGCTTCTCCTCGCCCTCCAGCTCGGCGATGTCCTGCTCCATGCGGGCGCAGATGGGCAGCACCTGGGCGCCCTCCTTGTCCGCCAGGTCCTTCACCTGCTGGTAGTACTGGTTGTGCTCCAGATCGGTGAAGCCGGCCTCGTCGGTGTTGGCGGCGTAGATGATGGGCTTGAGGCTCAGGAGGTCGGAGGTGGCGATGAGGGCCATGTCGTCCTCAGAGCACTCGTAGGTCCGGGCGGACTTGCCGGCGTTCAGGTGCTCCGCCAGGGCCTTGAACACCTCCACCTCGTGGAGGAACTTCTTGTCGCCCTTGGCGGCCTTGGCGGCCTTGTCAATGCGGCGGTTCACCATCTCCAGGTCCGCCATGATAAGCTCCAGGTCGATGGTCTCGATGTCCCCCAGGGGGTCCACGGGCACGTTGGTGCCGGCGTCGGCCACCACGTGCATGATATTCTCGTCATCAAAGCAGCGGACCACGTGGACGATGGCGTCGGTCTCCCGGATGTTGGCCAGAAACTTGTTGCCCAGGCCCGCGCCCTGGCTGGCGCCCTTCACCAGACCCGCGATGTCCACGAACTCAATGACAGCGGGGGTCTTCTTGTCCGGCTCGTACATCTCCGCCAGCTTGTCCAGCCGCTCGTCCGGCACGGCCACCATGCCCACATTGGGGTCGATGGTGCAGAAGGGGTAGTTGGCGCTTTCGGCGCCGGCGTTGGTGATGGCGTTGAACAGGGTGCTCTTGCCCACGTTAGGCAGGCCCACGATTCCCAATTTCATAAAAGCAAAATCTCCTTTGCCGTATTTTCGACATAGTATTGTATCAGACCCCGGTGGAAAGTGCAAGGAATTTCCGCCGTTTCCCGCTCCGGTGGGAAAAGAGCCGCCCAAAAGGGCGGCTTTTGTGCTGTTATTCGGCGTCAAAGCGTTCCAGGTCTCCCAGCAGCTCCCGCTCTGTCACATGGAGGATCTTGCAGAAGCAGGCCAGCTCGTAGTCTTTGACAAATCGCTCATTGCGCTCGATTTTACTGATGAGCCGCTGGTTAATGTCCACACCCAGCAGCTGCATTTGCGCCGCCAGCATCTCCTGGGACATTTCCCTCTTTTTTCTGAGACAGCGCAGATTCTCAAAAATAAGATTTGAGTTTTTATGGAAGCGAGACTTATTCATACATTTACAATGCTGTTATTCGGCGTCAAAGCGTTCCAGGTCTCCCAGCAGCTCCCGCTCCGTCACTTGGAGGATCTTGCAGAAGCAGGCCAGCTCGTAGTCTGTTACGATGCGGCTGTTCTTTTCGATTTTGCTCAGCGCCTGCTGGTCAATATTTACATTCATCGTCTGCAACTTTGCCGCCAGGTCTTTTTGCGTCAGTCCACGCAGGTTCCGGTAATAACGCAGGCGGTCATGAATGATATTCTTGTTGTCAAAATAAGAAATCTTCCGCATAGCCTCTCCTACGTAAATATAACGTATTTTTTTTGACTTTATCATAAGGATGGTCATAAAATACGTTACATAAACGTAAAAGGAGGAAGTTCTATGATGAATGATGACCTCGCCAACTGGAGAGCCATGTACATGACGTTGTTTCACGGCATCAACGACGCGCTGGAGCTGCTGCCGGTGTGTCCGGAAAACCTCCCGGCCTATCAGGCCATGGTCAGGGTCCTGCTGGACGCGGAGGAGCAGTACATTTCCGAGGAAGCCAAATAAAGAGGGGCCGTCCTAGCGGACGGCCTCTCTTTATTGCTGTTTTTTACCGCGTTTCCAGATACCAGGCCACCAGCTCCGCTGCTTCCGCCCGGGTGGCGGGGTCCTGGGGGCGGAACACCTCCCGGTCGTTTTGGGAGGTGAAGCCCAGCACCCCCAGCCGCTCCACCGCCTCCTTCGCCCAATCGCTGATCCGAAAGCTGTCCTCAAAGGTCTGCCCTTCCCCAGCGGAGGCGGACAGGCTCCCCCGGCCCAGCAGGCGGTCCACCATAACGTACAGCTGCTGCCGGGTCACCGGAGACGACGGGCTGAAGCGCCCGGCGCCGGTACCCTGGATGACGCCGGCCTCCTCTGCCCAGGCCACCGCCGAAGCGTACCACGCGTTTTTCGGCACGTCGAGAAAATCCGCCCGGCCGCGGGCACGGGGCTCTCCCGCCGCCCGCCACAGCACCTCCGCCGCCGCGGCCCGGGTCAGGTAACGGTTGGGATGCCAGCCCTCCCCGTCGCCGGTCATGATGCCTGTTTCCTCCATGACGGAGATAGCGGGCCAAGCCCAGTGGTCCTCCAGGCGGCTCTCGTCATAGGCCTGAGGGTCGGCGGCGGGAGGCACGCTTTTGTAGATGACGCCCTTTTGGGGCGTGACGCCCCGGAGGCGGAACAGCTCGTCCACCGTCACGAAGTCATAGCCCCGGGCCTGGAGGGTGTCGATGATGCGGCAGGCGGCGTCCAGATTTTCCTGGGTGCTGTCGTGGAGCAGAATGATGTCCCCGTCCTTGATACTGCGGATGACGGACTTGGCCATTTTCTCGCCGGACACCTGCTTTCCCGCCGCCGGGTCCTGGCTCCAGAGAATGAGGGGCGAATCGATGTTGTTCAGCACCGTCTGGCTGCGGACGCCGAAGGGCGTGCGCACCATAAAGTCCTGCTGCCCGGTGACCTCTTCCAGCTTAGCCCGGCTCCGCTCCGCCTGGAGCCGCACCTCCTGCGGGTCCAGACCCGTCAGGTTCAGGTGCTCCCAGGTGTGGTTTGCGATCTGATGGCCCTGCTGGACCATGCTGCGCACCAGATCCTCCTTGGTGGCCACCCAGCTGCCCACCATAAAAAACGTGCCCTTCACCCCCCGCTGGTTCAGGGCCTCCACCACCTGGGGCGTCCAGGTCTGGTTAGGGCCGTCATCAAATGTGATGGCCACCAGCTTGGCGGCGCCGGCGTCCACCGTCAAAAGCGGCATCAAAAGCAAAACAAGGACGGCTGCCGCCGCCCATCTGCGTACGTGTTTCATGCTGTGTTCCTCTCTTTTTCTTCTATCCTCGGTGTCAAAGGGTAGCTTGCCCGGCATCCGGCGGCTTGCCTCTGGAAATTCCCGGTCGGTAAGGTACCATAATCCTTCTATACATGTATTATGTAATCAACGTGTCCCTATGGGACAGCTTGTGAAAAATCTTATGCCGGCAAGCGGTCCTCATACTATCAGACGGAACAGCTCCCAAAACTGTTTCAACAAAGTCGCGCCCCATCGGAATATTTTTAAACACGGCGCGGCCCGCGGCGTACAAGCGCCGCGGGCCGCGCCGCAGAGAGGGAAAAACACTTATTTTGAGAAGAATGAAGATGCGTTTGGTTGATAGCTGCTATATTCAACACTTTCCACACCTGTCGCACCGGCGGCTTTTGGCCTTGCCGCGGCTGCTGCCGCGAAACCGCCTTCAAATGCGGAAAAGAGATCTTTTTGTCAGCTGTCCCGGCGTGTGCCGCCGCTTACCGGTTTCCGAAGAAGTAATTGAACAGGTCGTTAGGGTCCATGTAGCCATTTCCGGACTGACTGTTGTTCTGGGTCTGCTCCTGGTCGGAGACGTTGCTCTGTTGGTCCGCCGGTACAGCATCCCAAGTCAGCTCCACGGTGGTCTCCTGTCCCTCCCGGTAAATGGTGAAGGTGCAGGTGTCGCCGGCGGAGTACTGCTTTTTCACCACAGTCAGGTCCTCCATGGAGGTAATATTCGTATCGTCCACCTTGGTGATGACATCGCCCATTTTCAGTCCCGCCTGATCGGCGGCGCTGCCCTCCTCCACGGAGTAAATGAACACGCCGCTGGTAACGTCATAGCGGTACTGGGCCGCCATCTGCTTGGTCATGGTGCCGGCGGTGACACCCAGATAGGGCTTGTTGGTGACATAGCCATTGGTCATGATGTCCTGGATCATGGCGAACACGTCGTTGATGGGGATGGCGAAGCCCAGGCCCTCCACGGATTCATTGCCGGTGCTGGAGTACTTGGCGGACACGATGCCCACCACCTCGCCGTACTGGTTGAACAAGGGACCGCCAGAGTTGCCAGGGTTGATGGAGGCGTCCGTCTGGATCATGTTGAAGGGCGTGCCGTCCACGTTGATGGCACGGTTCACGCAGGAGACCATGCCGCCGCTCATGGAAAAGGTCAGCTCGCCCAGGGGGTTGCCGATGGCCAGTGCGCGGTCACCCACGTTCAGGGTGTCGCTGTCGCCCAGGGTGACGGGCTGCAGGTCCGCGGCCTCCACCTTGACGACGGCGATATCGTAATCCTCGTCGCCGCCCACGTACTTGGCCTCATACTCGTCGCCGTTGTACAGCGTGACCTTCACGGTCTCTCCATTCTTGACCACATGGTAGTTGGTGACGATATAGCCGTCCTTTGTCAGGATGAAGCCGCTGCCGGCGGAGGCCGTCTGCACCGCCTGGCCGAAGAAGTTGGTGCCGGAGGTGCCGGTGACGTTGATGGACACCACGCTGTTGATGCCCGCGGCGTACACCTCTGCGTCGGTCATGAGGGTCTTGCCGTCCACGGTCTTGACGGACACCTGGGTGGCGGGGCGGCTGGAGACGTTGACGCTGGTCTCCCCGGGCCGGTTGCCGGCATAATAGGCCACGCCACCGCCCACGGCGCCGCCCAGCAGGGCGCAGCACAGGGCCAGGGCGGTGATCCGCAGGCCCATACGGTTCTTTTTCACAGGCTTCATCTCCTGCACGGGCTGCTGAGGCCCGTCGTGATACCGGAAGCTGTTCAGCTGGTCATCAACGGAGGAGCCGCTGGTGCCCTGCTGGCCGCTGTCCTTTTGATAGCTGTAATGATACAGGTTTTCTTCGTCGTTATACATAACCGATACCTCCTAACATGGTATCCTGTTTCTTCTGTTGTTAGAACAGAGGATAGCAGGCTTTTATGTCCATTTCATGAAGAATGTTTGCACGGTTTTTGAACTTTCGTTCTCTCCTGACCTTTGGCCTCAGTATAGGACAGATACCTTAAAAATGTCTGAAAGATTTTTTAACCAATTGTGAACCCGTCCAAAATCTGAAAAGTCTATTCTCCTGACGGGCGTTCCGTGATAAAATAAGTGGCATCAACAAGGAAGGAGCCGGTGTGGTTTGCTGAAGATCGAAAACATCAAGCTCGCTCCCGGCGGCGGAATGTCCGCCCTGACGGCGGAGACGGCCCGCATTCTGAAGGTACGGGAAGCGGACCTCCGGTCAGTGCGGCTACTGCGCCGCAGCGTGGACGCCCGGGAGGACGTGAGGCTGGTCTATACCGTGGAAGTGTCCGTGAAGGACGAGGCCACCGTTTTGAAGCGCTGCCGCAGCAGCAAGGTCTCCCGGCGGGAGCCGGGCCCGGAATACCAACTTCCCGCTCCCGTGCCGGCCCCGGCGGAGCCGCCGGTGGTGGTGGGTGCCGGGCCTGCCGGGCTGTTTGCCGCCCTGGTGCTGGCACAGGCGGGGGCGCGGCCCATCCTGCTGGAGCGGGGCCGCAGAGTGGAGGACCGGAAGGCCGATGTGGAGCGGTTCTGGTCCACCGGCGTGCTGGACCCCCGGTCCAATGTCCAGTTCGGTGAGGGCGGTGCCGGCGCTTTCTCTGACGGAAAGCTGAACACCGGCACCAAGGACCTCCGCCACCGCTTCATTCTGGAGCAGCTGGTATCCTGCGGCGCGCCGGAGGACATCCTCATCGACGCCAAGCCCCACGTGGGCACGGACTACCTGCACATCGCCCTGGTGGCCCTGCGGCGCCGTCTGCTGGCGCTGGGAGCGGACATCCGCTTTGAAAGCCGCCTGGCGGATATCACACTGCAAAACGGCGCCGTGACAGGCGTCATCGTGGAGGGACCGGAGGGGCGCTATCCCCTGCCCTGCCGCCATTTGCTGCTGTGCCCCGGCCACTCCGCCCGGGACACCTTTGCCATGCTCCATGAGCGGGGCGTGCCCATGGAGGCCAAGCCCTTCGCCGTGGGCGTACGCATCGAGCACCGGCAGGCCGACTGCGACGCCGCCCAGTACAAGCGCTATGCCGGCCATCCCGGCCTGCCGGCATCCACCTACAAGCTCTCCTGCCACCTGCCCGATGGGCGGGCCGCCTATTCCTTCTGCGTCTGCCCCGGCGGCCAGGTGGTGGCCGCCGCCAGTGAGGAAGGACGGCTGGTGACCAACGGCATGAGCGAGTTTGCCCGTGACAAGGAAAACATCAACGGCGGCTTTTTGGTGAACGTGACGCCGGAGGACTTCGGCGGCGAAAACGACCCGCTGGCCGGCGTGGCCTTCCAGCGGCGGCTGGAGGAGGCCGCCTTTCGCCTGGGAGGCGGCGGCTATCGCGCCCCCGCCCAGCGGGTGGGGGATTTCCTGGCGGGACGGCCCTCCACCGGTCCCGGCCGGGTCACGCCCAGCTACCGCCCCGGCGTCACCTGGACGGACCTCAGACAGTGCCTGCCGGACTTTGTGGCGGACACCCTGGCGGGCGCCCTGCCCATTCTGGGCCGGAAGCTCCGGGGCTACGACGACCCGGACGCCGTGCTGACGGCGGTGGAGAGCCGCTCGTCCTCTCCCGTCCGCATTCCCCGGGACGAGACGTATCAATCCGCTGTCCGGGGCCTGTACCCCTGCGGCGAGGGCGCCGGCTACGCCGGGGGCATCCTCTCCGCCGCGGCGGACGGTATGCGGGCGGCGGAGCACATCTGCCGGGAACTTTCCAAGGAGGTTTGAATCATCATGAGCCGTGGCATCTGTGTATATCTGGAATTTCTGACGCCGGCCCACAAGGCGCAGATCGAAAAGGCCGCCCAGGAGACAGGCTTTTCCGTCCACTTCTTCGACCTGGACCAGTTTGAGGAGGCCCGGGCCTGCCTCCAGCACTGCGAAGTGCTCTACGCCCACGACCTGGCGCTTTTGAAGGCCGCTCCCCCCTCCCTGCGGTGGTACTGCTGCTCCTTCGCCGGGGTGGACATCTACTGCAAGGCCCCCTCCGTGTTCGCCAACCCACAGTGCCTACTGACCAACTCCAGCGGCTACGGCGTCACCATTGCCGAGCATGTGGTCATGGTGACTCTCATGCTGCTGCGGCGGATGCCGGAGTACGAGGCGGTGGTCTGCCAGCACAGCTGGTCCCGCCAGCTGTCCATCCGCTCCATCCGGGACAACGAGTTCACCATCCTGGGCACCGGCAACATCGGCACCAACGTGGCCCAGCGGCTGCGGGGCATGGGCGCCGCCAGGATCACCGGCCTCAGCCGCAGCGGGCGTCCCGCGGCGGACTTTGACCGGGTGCTGCCCATCTCCCGGCTGGACGAGGTGCTGCCGGAGACGAAAATTCTGGTGATGGCCCTGCCCAGTACGCCGGAGACGGAGAACATTCTCTCCCGCCAGCGCATCGCCCTGCTGCCGCCGGAGGCCTACGTCATCAACGTGGGCCGGGGCACCGCCCTGGACCAGGACGCCCTGACAGAGGCCCTGAACAGCCATCAGCTGGCAGGCGCCGCCCTGGATGTCATGGTCCCGGAGCCCCTGCCGCCGGACCATCCCCTGTGGAACGCCCGGAACCTCATCCTGACGCCCCATGTCTCCGGCAATATGACCCTGGGCTACACCTGCGATGTGAACGTGGACATGTTCTGCCGGGACCTTGCCAACTACGCCGCGGGCCGCCCCCTGGTGAACCTGGTGGACCGGACGCTGGGATATTAAGAAGGCAAATATATGATGAAACGGTGGTTAAACGCGATAGATGATATTCGACGGGAAAAATTCGGTGACACAGAGAACCTTCACCAAGAAAGCCCGTCCGAACAGCAATTCCAAAAAAACAAATTATACTTTTTCCTAGTTGTGGGCACAGCTGTTTTTCTCTTGCAGCTCTTTTGCTCTTTACGCTAGTATTAGAATTTTTCTGGAGGTCTTTCATGAACAACTTTACCTTTTACTCTCCTACCCTGTTCGCCTTCGGCGACGGGGAGGAGCAAAACACCGGCGCCCTGGTGCGCCGCTTCGGCGGCACGAAGGTGCTGATGGTATATGGCGGCGGCAGCATCAAGCGCAACGGCGCCTATGATGACGCTGCCGCCTCCCTGCGGGCGGCCGGCATCCCCTGGGTGGAGCTGGGCGGCGTCCAGCCCAACCCCCGCAGCGGCAAGGTGTACGAGGGCATTGAGCTGTGCCGCCGGGAGGGCGTTGACTTCATTCTGGCCGTGGGCGGCGGCAGCGCCATCGACACCGCCAAGGCCATCGGCGTGGGCGTGCCCTACGATGGGGACTTCTGGGACTTCTTCTCAAAGCAGGCGGCGGAAAAGACTGTGCCTGTGGGTGTGGTGCTGACCCTGTCCGCCACCGGCAGCGAGGCCTCCGATTCCTCCGTCATCACCCTGGAGGGGGAGAATTTGAAGTGGGGCAATATCAAAAGCGATATTTACCGCCCCGTGTTCGCCGTCATGAACCCCCGGTACACCTGCTCCCTCCCCGCCTACCAGACCGCCAGCGGCGCCACGGATATGCTCTCTCACATCATGGAGCGGTACTTTACCCCCACGGAGCACGTGGATGTGACGGACCGCCTGTGCGAGGGCCTCATGAAGACCATCCTCACCGCCGCGCCCAAGGCCCTGGCGGACCCCAGCGACTACAACGCCCGGGCGGACCTCATGTGGGCGGGCATGCTGGCCCACAACAACCTCTGCGGCGTGGGCCGCCGGCAGGACTGGGCCAGCCACCAGATCGAGCATGAGCTTTCCGCCCTGTACGACTGCGCCCACGGCGCGGGTCTGGCAGTGGTGACCCCCGCCTGGATGACCTACGTCATGGACCGGGACATTGCCCGCTTCGCCCAGTTCGCCGTGCGGGTGTTCGGCTGCGAGATGGATTTCCACCAGCCGGAAAACACCGCCCGGGCCGGCGTGGAGCGTCTGGTGGCCTGGCTGCGCTCCATCGGCATGCCCACCACCTTCGCCGAGATCGGCGCCAGGGCCGAGGACATCCCCGCGCTGGTGGCTCACCGGGCCAAAAAGCCCGGCGCCTTCCCCTTCGGCGGCTTCACACCCATTCACGAAGACGACATGACCGCCATTTTGGAACTGGCCGCCCGCTGAGGGCAAAAAAACAGGCGGCTCTCTTCCGAGAGCCGCCTGGAATGTTCAAAAGCGGTTGGGCAGACTCAGCCGTTCAGGGCCATGGCACCGCCCAGAGCCAGGATGCAGATCACCGTGTACAGCATTTCAGGCACCTCCTTGTTTCGTTCTCCTTGATGTTGTCTGTATGATACCACGGCGCTTCCAACTTTACATTCAACTTCTTGCCGAGTTTGAAAAAATCGTTTACCTGCTCGTTTTGTCAAAAATCATTCTTATTTTTTAGCTATTATCACAATGCTTGCAATTTTTTGCCCAGGCCGGCCCGTTTCCTGTTTTCGCCCGCGGATGCCGCTTTCCCGGGAATTTATAAAATCTTGCTGTCCGCCCCGCGGGCATGCCAAAGGAGGACGCTCATGCCGGACTTACAAGTCCAGTGTCTCGTGAAACGGGACTTCCAGCCGGTGTTCACGCCGGACAATATGCCCCGCCTGCTCTACATCAGCCGGCGGGCCCCCTCTGACAACGCCCACCCCCGCCTGCTCCACGCCCACCCGGATTTCGCCGAGGCCATGCTGGTCCACAGCGGCCAGGCCCGCTTCCTCATTGGAGAAAAGACCTACGACATCCAAAGCGGCGACCTGATGCTGTTCAACAGCGGCGTGGTCCACGACGAGCTCACCGGCGGCGCCGACGGCGCCATCGACAGCTGCTGCGTGGCCGTCGCGGGCCTGCGTCTGCCGGGCCTGCGGGAAAACGCCCTCATCCCCGATGACGCCCCCGCCGTGTACCACGTGGGGGCGGAGCTGGAGGACCTGTGGGTCCTGTACGACATGATGTACCGCTACCTCTCCGCCGACCAGCCCGGCTGCGAGGCCTTCTGCCACCACCTGCTGCTGTCTTTGCTGGGCCGCATCCTGTACCTGACCGGCGCGGCCCCCCAGCGGCTGCCGGCGGAGACGGAGCAGGGCGCCCTGGGCCTGCGGGTGAAGGAGTATATCGACCAGCATTACAGTGAGGCCCTGACGCTCCAGCAGATCGGCCAGGTCCTCCATGTAAGCCCCTACTACCTGGCCCACGCCTTCAAGGAGAGCTGCGGCTTCTCTCCCCGGCAGTACCTGCTGCGCCGCCGCATTGGCGAGGCCCAGAATCTGCTGATCTCCACGGATCTGCCCATCTCCCGCATCGCGGAGCTGGTGGG
>JAETPK010000035.1 GCA_021771265.1 Oscillospiraceae bacterium | reverse complement strand
GTTTTGACCGCCATGGCTTTCGGTGATCAAGGGATTCAGGCCAGAATCCGCCCTGCTTTCCAGCGCCATTCTTGACTTTGTCGAAAAGCGCTTACACAAAATTTTACGCCCGGCCTAAATGTTAGTGGAAAGACGATTGGCGATAATAGATACTGAACGATTACTCTCAACATAATGATCCCTCCACAAATACCTTTTATCGAACCAGTTGCATGTTCAGTTTACTTCTTTGAAACCGCACTGTTGTAAGAGATCGACAGCCATGCTTGCAAAAGAAGCATTAGCACCCATGCTAATATTAAATAATCCCTCTCCGCCACCGGAGCCGATGATATCGGCTGTTTTATGATTTCCTCTTTCTGTTAGCATAATGGTAAGCGTCGCATAGCTTCCGTTCCGGAAATAGAATCGTTCAAAGGACAGGAGCCACGCTACGGCACTATCAAGCCTTCTTGGACTGTCATACACCAACTCACCATCGATTTCTCTTTTCAAAATAGCTGCAAGCTCCTCGATGCGTTTGCTGTTGTCAGCTACCATACTGATTGCAACACCTGCCATATTCATTCCTCCAAGAAAAGATTCTGATGAATAGTGCGTCTACTTGAACTTGAACCATTTATCGCTCAAATCGATTAGATAATCCATGAAATAATTGTGATCTTGGAACTCCATTTTGTCAAATCCCTTTTCTTCAACAAATGAAGCAATCTTTTTTTCTGTATTGACCCACACAATATACGATGCTGTCTCTGCCATGAAATACACACCAACCCCAATATCCAGCTGCTATCCAGCGTGGACAGATAACCCTTCTATTATAAACAACGATTTTGAGACGAGAATTGGGACACATGGGACAAAAAATATCAGCCCGGTTCGCTGCGAACCGGGCTGATTTTGTAAGTATAGGGGAAGTAGAATTACGCTTCAGGAGAATCCGTGTCTTCTGCGGCATTCTTTCCGTCTGCCGTGTTGATGTTGATGACGGTGGAGGACGGCTGGCTCTTATCGTCGCTGCCAGTTGCGACCTTAGCACCCAAAAGGCCGGAGAGCAGTGCCTTTACATCAATGCCCATGCCTTCGGTAAAGCCCTCGGTGATCTGGGTGGTGCCGTTGACAATGTCCTGGAGGAGCTTGGCGCTGTTGCCCTCACCGTACATCGTGATCTTATCCACCTTGCTGAGAGGCTCAGCCACGTTCTTGGCGATCTCGGGCAGGGCCTGCATGACCATCTCCACCATAGCGGCCTGACCATATTTCTTCATGGCCTCTGCCTTGCGGTCGATACCTTCGGCTTCTGCCAGAGCCTTGGCCTGAATGGCCTCGGCTTCCGCCTTACCGACGGCGGCGATACCGGCGGCCTCCTGCTCCTTGGCGTACTTGGCGGCTTCTGCGGCCTTCTTCATGGCTTCGGCGGCCTGCTCCTCCTCGTAGCGCTTGGCCTCAGCTTCCTTCTGACGCTTGAACAGGTCGGCCTGTGCCTCCTGCTCCATGCGGTAACGCTGGGCGTCCGCCTGGGCGCGGATCTCAGCGTCCAGCTTCTGCTTGGCAATCTCGACTTCCTGTTTCTTCAGGTCAGCTTCACGCTCCGCCTTGGCGATTTGGGCGTTGACAGTGGCGGTCTCAATGCTCTTTTGCTGCTCCTGCTGCTGGATGGTATAGGCAGCGTCGGCCTCGGCCTTCTTGGTGTCGGAGGCAATCTTCAGCTCCGCCTTCTTGATCTCCAGTTCGTTGTTCTTCTGGGCGATCTGGGTATCGGACATAACGCGGGCCTCGTTGGCGGCCTTGTCGGCTTCCGCCTGGGCGATGGCCACGTCCCTGTCCGCCTGGGCCTTGGCGATGGCCGCGTTCTTTTTGATGAGGGAGGTGTTGTCAGCACCCAGGTCACGGATCAGGCCGTTCTCATCCGTAACATTCTGGATATTGCAGGACAGGATCTCAATGCCCAGCTTATCCATGTCCTTGGACGCCTTCTGCATCACCTGGTCAGAGAAGGAATCGCGGTCGGTGTTGATCTCTTTCAGAGACAATGTGCCGATGATCTCACGCATATTGCCCTGGAGGGAGTCCTGAAGATCCATGGTGATGTCGGCTGCCTTCTTGTTCAGGAAGTTCTTGGCCGCCAGCTTGATGCCCTCTTGAGTGGGGGCAATACGAACCTTGGCAACAGCGTCTACATTGACGTTAATGAAGTCGTTGGTAGGCACGGACTGCTCCGTCTTGATGTCCACCGTCATCTGGCCCAGATACAGCTTATCCAGACGCTCAAAGAAGGGGATGCGGATACCGGCCCGGCCAATCAGGATCTTACCTTCTTTTTTCAGGCCGGAGATGATGTACGCCTGATCGGGCGGTGCTTTCACATAACCCACCAGGAGCAGCACAATGACAATTACCGCAATGATGATCGCAGGGACCAGCTTCAAGATGAACTCCATAATTTCCTCCATTTTGTTTTAGTTTTTATCCCCATTCCGAAGTAGTGCCTTCATCGAAAGCGCTTTCGGAATAGTTTTCGGTCAGACAAATGGGCTGCTGAACTTCCGTGCCGGACACATCCCGGTAAAATGCCGCCCATGCGGCCTCCTCGTAAGGCCGCAGGAACAGAAAGCCGGCACTCAGGGGGATGCTGAGGGGGATGGCCCAGAGCAAAGCATACGCACTGGCGCCGCTGCGCAGAATGCTTCCAGTCAGCGCGAATACCACCACGATCGCGGGAAGGCTGCACAGCAGGTTCCAGCCAATAAAACTGTAATCCAAACAGAACAGCCGCCACTTGTTACCATCCATCATATGCCTGGACTCCGTAATGGCCTCGCTGGCGGTCATCTCCGGATGCTCCGCCAATATGTAAGGCGCCATGGCGTAACTAAATGACTTGATGATGCCAGGGATGATGAACAGCAATGTCCAGAGGACGATGTAGAGACCTGTCAGGAAGTTCATGCAGAATCCCGCTCCCAAGCGGTCAAACTGGGAGAACAGGTCCGAGAACACTGCATCCTTGTTATCCACAAGGTTCAGATTGAATTTTGCGTAGCCTAGCTTACCGGCTCCGCCGATAATAATCTGGATGATGCTCCAGATAATCACCAAAACGAGAAGTGTAATGACCACCGGTTTGATTTGATGCCAGAGTGCACTTTGGAAGAAGTCATTTAGCTCTCCCCGGGACACTCTATTGTTGCTGTTGGAACCACTTCCACCGCCTGCGCTGGCGATTCCGGCGCCGATCAGGCTGGCAACAAATCCGGTCAACACCGCCACAGGCCAGCGGCCCCGCAAGGCGTTTCGTGCGATTTCCCGAAAATCTGCCGCGTATTTCATTTTTCCCTCCTCAATGCATTTCGCTTTCTGGTTTGCCGTTGTTCTATATATAATAACGGTTGGGTAGCGAAGTATGGGACAGTTGAATGTAAGAAATTTGTAAAATTGTGTCGAACTGTATGTGGGGTCTTTTTTGAAAGATATGCTCTAAACGATTTTATAATTGCGCATAGATAGAAATTGTTTCCCGGCTACGACTTTTGTGCCGTAATCCGGGAAACAATTTTATTTTTTGTTAATTCCTTTTTTCAGCGTTTTGGTTCAAGCGTTTTCAGCGCATCGTGCTATTTTGCCATCCCCTCTTCATTGAACAGAGGCCAATAACTGTTCCGCTGTCACACCATCCACGCTCCGAATAGGATTCTTGAACAGGCTGTTGTCGAACAGCTCGCTGTAATTCTGCATCAGCTTTTTCACATAGGGACCGCGGGTGACAGTCCAAGGGTCCTTGGCCCCCACGTCTTCTCTTGCCCACCAGTTGTAGCCGTCCAGATAGTTCTCAAAGGCCTCATCCCAGCTTTTGAAGTTCTCCTTCAGCAGCGTGGCCGCCGGCTCCAGCAGGGCCAGAGCCTCGGGATAGGTCACATAGCCCGCCGCATAGCCCCACTGAACCAGATTGCTCATGCGGAACAGGTCCCAACAGAGGATGCCCCGGTCGCCCCACTTCTCACCCAAACGTTTGGTGTAGGGGAACATGTAAGCATCCATACCCTCCGCGTTTTTCAGCAGCTCCCGGTACTCCGCTGCCGACATACCTTTGATCATCGCTACATCAGTCTGGAAATCGACGTTGTGACCAGCTACAGTCATCCTACACACGGTTTCAATGAGGCCCTCCCGGTCGGTAATGCCCCAGCTATTCTCCAGAATATACCTGGCCCACTGATAGGTATAGATAGTACCTACAACGGAGGGCTTTCCGATGGCGTCCATACCGTAGGAGAGGCCCCGGTCCTTGCTGCCGAACACGGTGGGGCTGCCGCCGTTGTTGACGGCGTTGAGGTAGGCCCCCATGGCCATGGCCCAGGGCTCCAGATTGGTGTCCCCCGCCAGGGCCTTGTTTTCCGTGACAGCGGCGGTACGGCTCTCCGCCACCCATTGGATGCTCTGGCCAAATAGCTCCGACACGTACCGGGCGGGGATCATGGTCCGCCCGTTTTCAATGTAGGGGGCGACGTCCATGGTAAAGGGCTGTCCGTTGACGGTGCAGGTCTTGCTGCCGATGGGCATGACAATCTCCACCCCCGCCCGGACAATGCGGGCGGCCTTGAGGGTCTTGTCATAGGACACGTCGGCACCCAACTGCTCCGCCAAACACCGGACGGGGATCATGGTCCGGCCATTGACCACCCGGGCCAGATTCTCCGTATCCACCCAGTTGCCGTCCAGCGTCACGTTGGCCCGGGTCTTGGCGATCTCCGCCTCCGCCTTTTCCTGGGCGGTGCGGGTGTCGATGGCAGCCCATTCCGCCTCCGTCACCACCTTCAAGGCGGAGCAGTCCCGGAACTGGTCCATGGTGTAGCCGGAGGCCTTCAAAAACTCCTCCAGCTGATACCCGGAAAAGACCTGGCTGGTGCCGGGCCGGCATTCCAGCAGCCTCGCCCGCTGATACCACAGGGTAAAGAGGTAATAGGTCTTGTCCGTCCGGCTGCCGCCCTCGTCCAGCCAGCTGTCCTTGGCCAGGCCGAAGTAGCGCCGGGTCCGGGTAGCCATGCGCTGGCTGCCGGAGTTTTCCGCGTACTTCATGCCGATGAGGCCCAGCTCAAACTGCAGCGACGCCGGGGCGTCGGTCTTTTCGCCGATGTTCCAGTCGGTGTAAAGGTCCCCCGACTGGGGCTCCAAATTGCCCGCCGCCGCGTCATTCCGCAGCCGCAGCACCGTCTCCCACGTTTCGCCGGTATAGGTGCTGTCCCCCTCGAATACCGCGTATTCCTCCGCCTTCACCCACGCCGGGGGCGCAGGCTTCGTCTCCGCCGCCAGGGCGGTGGGGACTGCCAGTGAGAGGAGCATTAACAGGGAAAGGGACAGTGAAAGCAAGCGTTTCATCATTGCATCCTCCTTTATTGTAGTTTGTTTATCATATCGCTGTTCAACCAAAAGTTCAACTACATTATCGTTACATTTATCTCAGGATAGCATCTTTATATATTGGATCAGAACCAAACAATGCGGTGACTTTTATCGCAATCTGTTGTATACTAATGATATTTATCGGAGGTGGTGTTCATGGATAATCAGGAGATGCACACACGATTGTGTCGTGTCTATTCCGCGTTGCAGGAGAAAGGGTATCATCCACTCAATCAAATTTGCGGCTATATCCTGACTGAAGACCCTACATACATCACCAACCACAAAGATGCCCGAAAGATTATCTCCCGCATTGACCGAGAAGCTCTGTTGCGTGACATTGTAACAAAATATTTTGAATAAAAACGAGGGGGGCTTGCATGTGTCTGCAAGCCCCCTATTATCCAATCAAGAATGTATTCCCTGGTTATGCAGCAAAACGCACTTATTCATTTTTTATGAATGCTTATTAGAAAACGAATAGGGGCGAGGTGTATTTCAACCTTGCCCCTATCGGAGGATATGTACTATTTAGTTCAACAAATTGGAATTAGCTTACTGTCTTACATAACTGTTTTCATAAATATCAAGGCACTTTCCAACAAAAATAGACCTGTTCCGCGAATTCTTTTTCTTTGGTACCAAGCGGAAGTTTGTAGATTTCTGTAGTGCTTCCAAAAGAAAGTCACAAGGAAAACTACTGTTCCTCTACAATTCTCTGTGTTAAGATTTCCAGCGCAGTTTCGCCGTCAATACCGCCGCTGCATATCAGGGTAAAGACTTGCTCACCGTAGCGCCCAACATAGTGGACATTGGGATGCTCCCGGTCGGAAAACTGATAGGTGAAGACATACAAATCATCCAGAACGGAATCGTCCACCGTGCCTTGCTGTACATAGTCGTAAGCATTGAGCTCGTTGACGTGTAGCGTGGAAGCGTTTTCCTCCCAGTTCTTCCGGTATTCCTCCAGTTCCCTTTGCCGCTCCGCGATCTTCCCGTGGTACGTCACCTCCGCAACAGCAGGCGATACGGTACGGTAATAATCCAGATACAGGCAGTACTCCTGCTGGGTGCCGTCTGGCAATGTA
Organism: Oscillospiraceae bacterium; assembly: GCA_021771265.1. GTDB lineage: Bacteria > Bacillota > Clostridia > Oscillospirales > Oscillospiraceae > Oscillibacter. The sequence continues at coordinate 15,835 of JAETPK010000035.1, read as the reverse complement.
GCCATCGCTCCCTGCGACGTTTCGTACTGCTCCGGAGCCAGCAGAGAATGCTTAAATTTATCAAAGGCCAGCATTTCCTGATCGGTATACATACGAAGCTCTGTTCCTTCGGAAACCAGTTCTTCCAACGTAACGTGGGGGAAGTCCCATTCCTCCTGACTTTCCAGATACTTCGTGTGCATGTCGCCGGAGATACCCAAAAAGACAAGATACACGACACATAAAATTGCAGCCAGCGCGGCCCAGTTATCCCAAAGCTCCTGGTAGCGTCTCTTCCCCGCTGTCGGGAGAATGCCCAATGCCAGTTGCTTGCCTAGCCGCCGCAGTTTGAGCAAACGATATACCGTCCGGCTCAGTTGCGCCACTACACATGCGAACAGCGCCAGGTACAACGGCAGCAATATCTCGGTGGAGAGGATCAGCTGCAAAGGAATTAGCGCGGGCGCCGTGAACAGATCGACTATCACATCCCTCATCCAATAGCCGACCCATAAAAAGGCAAAGATCATGTCTATCCACTGACGCTTGATCAGATTCTTGAACGTCAGCGAAAGGGTCTCCGGATCGGCATACAACTCCGGCACTTCGGGATCATCACAGCGATAGACAGCGTAAAGCTTGTGAATCTTCGTGATAAACGTCCAGCCGCTCTGGGCGTACAGTTCATTGCGCTCCTGCTCCCAGATGCGGTCATCAATCGGCTCCAGCCGATACCTTGCAGTACGGGCGGTCGGATCTTCCTGAAACGAAATGCGGCCAATGTCCCACACGCCGGGCCAGGCCATCAGAGCATAGCCAGCAGCGGCCTGCTCGTTGATCCAGTTCTGCAGCCCCGTAAAATCCCACATGGAGCAGGGCAGCCATTTTTTGATCGCCATGGAAGCACCTCCTTTACAAGTTGGCCATCATCCTTGCAAACTGCTCGATATGATTGGACAGATCCTGTTTGCCATAATAATCTGCAAAAAGAACGGTATTCCCACGCCGCAGCACGAGGATGCCACCGGGCAGAAAAACGCGAGTTTCCCCGGTTATCTCACTGACGTGAGTTCGTCCTTCTCGCTTGGCATAGGGCCGCACCGCTTCCGGGAAGTCCATGACGAGGCCATGTTCAACAATATAGCCTCCAAGCTCCCGGTCACAGGTGACCTCCGGGATGATTTCGTAATCTTCCAGACGGTCTGCCACCCGAAGTACATCGTCCAGTCCGTTGATGCTCTCTGTACAGAGTGCTCCAGAGAGCAGGGTTTGTTTACTCGCACTCATGCTCCCAATTTTTTCGGCCAGCCGGTTCAGCTTCTCCAGATCCTCACGCTTTGCCAGGTCAGCGCTTTTGATAAACTGTGCCAGGTTCTTGACAGAACCTTTTACATCCACGATATGCGTTTCCCCAGCGTAGCGGCTGATACTGTCCAGCATGGCGTAGGCTTCGCCCACTTCTGCGGGCGTGGTGGGAAGTTGCAGGTAGACACCTTCATAGTTATCTCCGCGGGTTAGATGCAGGCTGATCATGTGATTCCCCCCATTTGAAAGTCGATTCGTTCGCTCTGGCTCCCGGCCATGAGCTCCTCCAAGCTGATGAAGCCTTTGTACGCGATATAACCGTAGTCGGAGAATGCGCCAGATTCCTCAGCCAGGCGTTGCTCAGCGTATTTGGTGTAATCGTAATACTGCTCCAAGTTTTCATCGTATTCGAAGTGGCCGGATTCTTGGATCATGTATCTCCCGTATTCTTCTGGAGTTTTGGCACCTGGGGCAAATTCAAACTGGTCCAGATTTTCCGCCAAATGACGGATCTGGCTGGCGCATTCCGGCTCGGCCAGCTTCACGGCAGCCTCCAGCTTTTTTCGGTCCGCAGGTGCGAGCTTCATGATGGCAGCGGCGAGATCATTCAGCTCATAGAGGCTCTCCCGTTTGAACTCAAGTGCGCTTTCCACTTCCTTCGGCAACTGGCTGTCCTCATACCAGATACTCATATCTTCAGGGTCACTGATGCCGGACCGCATCATTCCCCGCTCCACTTGCGCTTGGGAGCAGGGCAAATACAGCCAGGTTATTTTCGAGCTGTTTTCCGAAACTGTTCGGGAGGAAATTCCTACCGCCAACATATCTTGCTCGTAGTGATAGCCGGGAAGATGGCGCCCATCGTAGACCGCCTCCAACTTCAGGCCATTATCATAGACCACTCCGTAGGGTGTCACCGTGCCATCTTTGCTCAAAATCAGCTTTAATGCCGTCATCCGCAGGTCTGTATCTGCCAATTCGCTTGACAAGCATCCTCCGTTGATCGACACGAGATGGTGCCGTCCGATAGCCTCCAAGTTGGAGAAGTCCGTGATAACAGTGGCCTGCTGGCAGCAGAAGGTCAGATTGATGAGGTCTTTCATATCAAAGATCCCCGTCTTGACCGCCATGGCCTGGAACTGTGCTGCTTCAATATAGTCGAAGCTGTCCAGTCGTTTGGCAAGGTAATCCAGCTCGTCGATATTGACTGCGACCTTCTCCAACCGTTTGAGGATGGGAAGCCCGCCCTGGATCTCCTCCACCTTGCAGTCACGCTCCATGACATCACCGATTCCAAGGGTACCCAGCAGTTCCATCACATGGCCATACGGCAACCCCCTGGGCTACGAGCTGGGCGTCTTCTCCGACTACACCGTCATCGTTGACGAGTCCGCAGCCCTGAAGCGCCGCATGATCGCCATCCTGGGCGAGGTCATGATGGGCGGCAACGTCACCGTCTACGACGGCTTCGTCCGCGTCAAGAAGAAGGCTTAATCCGGGAGGTGTAACCCATGGCGGTATCTGATACCTACCTGGCCAAGCTCCGCAGAGCTGTGAGACGTGGCCAGAACACCGAAGTGGACGCCGAATTGACGGACATCATCGAAGAGTGCCGCCGGGACCTCACCAGCCTGGGAGTGCTGGAGAGCAAAGCCAACGATGAAGCGGACCCCCTCATCCTGGGGGCGGTCCGCTGCTTCGTCCGCTGGAAGTTCGGCATCAGTAACGAGGACGCGGCGGCGAACCGTGAAGACTATATGCAGCTGCGCGACGAAATCAGGAAGAAGGTGGCCTATTGTACTACTCCGACCGCGTGAAACTGGTCCAGAAGACCGTGCAGAAGGATAGCGCCGGTGCCGCCGTCCTGGATGACATCGGTAACCCCGTGTACACCGAAACGGCCACCGAGGTCTGGGCGGACGTCAAAAGCCCATCCAGAGCCGAAGCGGCCGCCGCCGGTGCCATGGGGCTGAAGGCCTCCGCAGTCGTGACCGTCCACGTGACCGACTACTCCGGCCAGACCGTCGTAGAGATCGACGGCGACCGGCTGGCGGTCTACCGCACCTTCAAGAAGGCGGAAGACGTGGAGCTGTACGTCACCGAAAAGCGGGGTGAAGCCGATGGCCATTAAAGTCGACAGCCTGGCGAAGACCATCAACGCCAAGCTGAAGGAGTACGGCAACACCGTGACCCAGGACCTGAAGGAAGGCGTCGACCAAGTGTCAACGGCCACCGTCAAGGAGCTGCGCGGCACATCCCCGAAGGAGACCGGCAGCTACCGCAAAGGCTGGAAGAAGAAAAAGGCGTTTGAGAACGCCACCAGCGTGCGCTACACGGTCCACAACGCCACGGACTACCAACTCACCCACCTGCTGGAAAAAGGCCATGCGAAGCGCTCCGGCGGCCGCGTGGCCGCCATCCCGCACATCAAACCGGCAGAAGAGAACGCCATCGAGCTGATGACGAAGAAAGCAAAGGAGGCTTGCACGACATGATGAACGCAAAGGAAATCCGGGCCGTCATCACGGGCGCGGGCCTCCCTGTCGCATACCGGGCATGGAGAGAGAACAGCGCCCCGGACCTTCCGTACTGCGTCTACTACGCAGGGCGGGCTAACAACTTCGCGGCGGACGGCGTCGTGTACCACACGGCCCAGCGCTACACCGTCGAGCTGTACACCGAGGAAAAAGACCCGGAGACAGAGGCGAAGCTGGAGGCGGCCCTGACCGGCGCCGGCATCTTCTGGACCAAAGACGAGACCTACATCGAGAGCGAGAGAATGAACGAAATTATTTACGAAATTGAGGTGTAAATCATGGCGAAAGTCAAATACAACCTGAAGAATGTCCACTACGCCCCCATTACCGCGGAGGCTGTGGACGGAGGCTTCCCCACCTATGCCACCCCTGTGAAGTGGCCCGGCGCTGTGGAACTGTCCATGGAGCAGCAGGGCAGCATCAGCAAGTTCTACGCCGACGGCATCACCTACTGGCAGAGCGCCAAGAACAACGGCTACGAGGGCGACCTGACCATGGCGCTGATCCTGGACTCCTTCCGCGTGGACTGCCTGGGCGAAGAGCTGCACGAGACCGACAAGGTGTACCTGGAAAAGGCCACCGCAAAGTCTACCCCCTTCGCGCTCCTGTTCGAGTTCGAGGGCGACACTTCCGGCACCATGCACGTGCTGTATAACTGCACGGCAACCCGTCCCAACATCGAGGGCAAGACCACGGAGGAAGAGGTCGAACCCGACACCGAGACCCTGACCCTGTCCGCCGCTGCCCTGGCCAACGGCTACGTGAAGGCCCGCACCGGCGACGAGACCACCGAGAGCGTGAAGACCGGCTGGTACACCAAGGTCTACACCCCCGCGGGCTAATCTGAAAGGAGGAACAGAACATGGAGAAAACCCTGAATATTGACGGCGTCGAAGTGAAGTTCCGCGCCACCGCGGCCGTCCCCCGCCTGTACCGCATCAAGTTCCGCCGGGACATCATCCAGGACATGACCATCATCCAGAAGGCGATGAAGAAGGCAGAGAGCGACGGCGAGAGCCTGCCGCCCGAGGCTCTGGAGATGTTCGAGAATGTGGCCTTTATCATGGCCAAGCACGCAGACAAGGACGCGGTACCGGCCACGCCCGAGGAATGGCTGGACACCTTCAAGACCTTTTCCATCTATCAGATTTTCCCCGAGATCATCGAGCTGTGGGACCTGAACATGGAAACGGCATCGACGCCTAAAAAAAAATAAGAGCATCGACCAGGGAGATGAACACCTCCGTGTTCTTGCTCCGCTGCGTGCAGCTGGGCATCTCCCTGGCCGACCTTGATCTTCTGACCATCGGAATGGTGAACGATATGTACACCGAGCAGATGAACGACGAAGTGAAGTACCCGCTGAAGGCAAACCAGCGGGACTTCGACCAATTCTAAAGCGAAGGAGGTGGTCACGGTGGCCGACCGCATCAAGGGAATTACGGTAGAGATCGCAGGCGACACCACAAAGCTGAATGACGCCCTGCGAAACACCGACAAAGAGATCACCAACACCCAAAAGCAGCTGAAGGATGTGGAGCGCCTTCTGAAGATGGACCCCGGCAACACCGAGCTGGTGGCCCAGAAGCAGCGCCTTCTGGCCGAAGCTGTGGAACAGACCTCTGGCCGCCTGGAGACCCTGAAACAGGCGGAGAGCCAAGCGCAAGAACAATTCAAGCGCGGCGAAATCTCCCGGGAGCAGTACGAAGGACTGCAGCGGGAGATCATCGCAACGGAGCAGCGCCTGGAGTCCCTGAAGGACGCCGCGAAGGAAAGCAACTCCCAACTGGAAGAGGTGGCCGAAGCGGCCAAGAAAATCGGAGACGCGGCGGGAACCGTCGCAGACAAGACGAGGACCATGTCCACCGTGGCCACCGGCGCCCTGGGCGCTGTGGCTGCCGGAGCGGGCAAGGTCGTGGATGAATTTGCAGACTATGAGCAGCTGGTCGGCGGCGTCGAAACGCTGTTCAAGGACGCGGCGGGCGCCGTCGAGGGCTACGCCGAAAACGCCTTCAGGTCTGCAGGATTGAGCGCCAACGAGTACATGGAGACCGTGACCGGCTTCTCTGCAAGCCTCATCCAGAGCCTGGGCGGAGACACCAAAAAGGCGGCGGAGTACGCAGACAAAGCCATCACGGATATGTCGGACAACGCCAACAAAATGGGCACCGACATGAGTCTCATTCAGAACGCGTACCAGGGCTTCGCAAAGCAGAACTACACCATGCTGGACAATCTGAAGCTGGGCTACGGCGGCACGAAGGAGGAAATGCAGCGCCTTCTGGCCGACGCCTCCAAGCTGGCCGGCGTGGAGTTCTCCATCGACAGCTACGCCGACGTGATCGAAGCCATCCACGTGATGCAGGAAAGTATGGGCATCGCTGGCGCCACCGCCAAAGAGGCGGAAACAACTATTTCCGGCAGCATGGGAGCGGCGAAGTCGGCCATCAGCAACCTGGTGGCAGGGCTGGGCCGCTCTGATGCAGACATCGACAAACTAATGCAGGACGTCGTGGAGAGTGTCAAGACGATGGTCGCCAACATCATCCCGGCGCTGCAAAACCTATGGAACAACATCCCGGACACCGCGAAGATCGCGCTGGGCGTCACGGCCCTGATCGCTGCCATCTCCCCGGTGGCAAGCATCATCCAGGGCATCACGTCGGTGGTCTCTGTGGCCACCACGGTCATCTCCACCATCAGCGGAGCGATGGCCATTTTCACGGGCGCGGCGACGACCGGCACCGCGGCGGCCACCGGCCTGGCCGGGGCGCTGACGTTTATCACCGGCCCGGCGGGTATCGTGATCGCCATCATCGGCGCCGTGATCGCGGCGGTGGTCCTACTGTGGAATAACTGCGAAGGCTTCAGGACAGCGGTCACAACGGCCTGGGAGGCAATCAAGGCGGCTTTCCAGACGTTCATCGACTGGCTGCAGGCAACCTTCGCCCCGGTATGGGACGCTGTTGTGGGCGCCCTCCAGGCGGTATTTGACGCCTTCAAACAGGCGCTGGCCATCGCATGGCAGAACATCCAGGTGATCTTCGAGATGTTCGGCACCTTCCTGCAGGAAGTCTTCGGCGTCACCTGGTCCGACGTATTCGCTGGCATCCAGACGGTCATCCAGACCGTGGGAAGCGTCATTCAAACGGTCGTGCAGACGGTCACCAACATCTTCAGGGGCCTGATCAACTTCTTGACGGCCAGCTTCCTGACCGCGTGGCAAACCGGCTGGCAGAACGCCGTGAACTTCTTTTCGGCCTTCAAGGACAGCGTGCTGCAGATCATCAACGGAGTAAAAACGGCCTTCCAGGGCGTGATCGACTTCGTGGCGGGCGTTTTCACGGGCGACTGGCAAAGAGCCTGGGAGGGCGTCAAAAACATCTTCAAGGGAGTTTTCGACGCCCTGGTGGGCATCGTGAAAATCCCTCTGAATGGCATCATTGGACTGCTTAACAAGGCCATCGGTGCCATCAACTTCCTGATCGACGGCCTGAACAAGGTCGTGGGACTGATCAACGCCCTGGGTGGAAGCATCCCCACCATCCCGCACATCCCGACCATCGCCTACCTGGCCAAGGGCGGCACCCTGGAAGCGGGCAGCGCGGTGGTGGGCGAGAATGGCCCAGAGCTGCTTTCCCTGCTGAACGGCAAGGCCAGAGTCACACCGCTGGCCAGCTCTGAAGGCAGCGGCGGCACCAGGGACGACAGAGCGGCGGCGGCCGGGTACAATCAGACGCTGAACTTCTACACCGCGGCGATGACGCCGTCCGAAGTGGCACGGCAGACCCGGAACGCCACCAGGAAAATGATCGCGGGGGTGAGCGGATGAAAATTGTATGCGAGCGGGAAGGCAAGCGCGTGACATTTGCGCACGCCCTTCCCTATTGGCTGAAAAGCGTCGAGGGCCTGGGCGAGCTGGACGTCGACGTCGAAGGCGAAAAGCCGACCGGCCAGGACGGCGAGCTGTACCTGGGCGCCACCGCAAACAAGCGCAACATCGTGATCAAGGCCACGGTGGTACCGCCGGACAACAAAACCCACGCGGAAATCCGGGAAGAGTTCTTCGCCTTCTTCGTGCCCAGGGAGTCCGGCGTGCTGTATCTGTACGACGGCGCCGCGGCGGCCAAGAAGATTGAGTACAAGACGGAAAACTGCGAGTTCGAGATGGACGGCCAGTTCCGCGTGGTGACAATTTCCCTCCTGTGCCACGACCCGACCTTCAAAGGCGTGGAGGACGAGATCGCGCCCATGGCGGAGATCACCGGCCTGATCGAATGGCCCCTGGAGCTGGAAGCGGAGTTCGAGGTGGGCATCAAGGACAGCACCCTGATGGCCACCGTCGTGAACAGCAGCAGCAGCGTGACCCGTGGGATGACCATCACCCTCAAGGCCTCCGGCGAGGTCGTGAACCCCGGCCTGGTGGAAGTGAGCAGGCAGGAAAGTATGCGTATCAACACCACCATGCACGCCGGCGACGTCATCGTGGTGACCACCGGCCTGGGGAACAAACGCCTGAAGCTGACGCGCGGAACCGAAGAGACCGAGATCAACAACCTGTGGGAGTTCGGCGGCACGTGGCTGCAGGTGGAACCCGGCAAGAACGTGTACAGGTACACGGCTGACAGCGGCACCGACGTGCTGGAAGTCATCCTGGCATCCACGCCGGCGTACTGGGGGGCCTGATCATGGACCTGTATATCTACGACAGAGAGCTGGGCCTGCAAGGCATCGTAGACGCCACCACCAGCGTGCGCTGGCGTCGTAAATACTTTGAGCCGGGAGAGGTGGAAATCCACCTCCCGGCCACAAAGGAGAACCTGGCCCTGATGGCAGAGGGCCGCGTCATCAGACGAGTGGACCGCAAGGAGGCGGCCATCATCGAGGGCGTGGACGTGGACGGCGAAGATCTTTCTGTCACTGGGAAGATGCTGTCCTCCATCCTGGGCCGGGCCATACTCTCCAAGCGATACACGCTGCGAGGGACTGCAGAGGCAGCCATGCTGGCCATCATCGAAGAAGGCACCCGAGTGGTGCCGGAGCTGATCGCGGCGGCGGAGGCTGGCGTGGGAGACGCCACGGTGGACGTGCAGGCCACATACAAAAACCTGCTGACCGTAGAGCAGCGCCTGTCCAAGGCCTCCGGCCTGGGCTTCCGCGTTCTCTACGAGCCGGGCGTGATGACCTTCGAGGTGTACGCCGGCGTCGACCGCAGCGTCCAGCAGACCGAGCGGCCCATGGTCATCTTCTCCGACGAGTTCGGAAACCTGGCGGCGCCGCGGTACACAAAGACGTCCGTGGACTACAAGAACAAGGCCTACGTGGCCGGAGCGGGGGAAGGCGATGCACGCACCGTTGTGATCGTCGACCTGTCCGCCGGCGAAGAGGTCCGGGAACTGTACGTCGACGCGAAGGACATCCAGCTGGAGGACGGCGTCACGGACGAGGAATACAAGGCCCTGCTCTATCAGCGAGGGCTGGAGAAGCTGGCGGAGTGCCCGAGGGTGGAAAACTTCGAGGGCGACGGCGAGGACGTCGAAAACTTCGCCTATATGGTGGACTGGGACCTGGGCGACATCGTCACGGTCCAATACACCCACCTGGGCATCACAATGCACGAGCGGGTGACGGAGATCGAAGAAGTCTACGAGAAGGGCGCGGCAACGTACACGCCCACCTTCGGCTCCGCGCTCCCGGAGAAACTGAATTTAGGAGATGATACCGAATGAGCGAAACGAGTGGCTTTTTCGTCTCCCAGAGCGGGGACAGAAAATACACCCCGGACTGGCTGGCCGGTTACATCAAGGCCCTGGTGACCACCGGCGTCTACTCTTCGGAGCTGGGCGTCGTGGCAGCGAATGGCATGATCGTAAATGTGGCCATCGGCCGGGCGTGGATTGAGGGGTACCTGTATCTGAATGACAGCCCCCTGGAGCTGGCCATCGCCACCGCGGACAGCGCCCTGCACCGGCGCGACAGCGTGATCGTCCGCCTGAATATGACGGAGCGGACCATCACCTCCATGGTGCTGACGGGCACCTACGGCACCGACCCCGTGGCGCCGGTGGTCACCCGCACGGCTGACGTCTACGACCTGAAGATCGCGGAAGTCTACGTCGCGGCGGGCACGACCAAGATCACCCAGGCCATGATCAAAGACACCCGCCTGGACGACTCCGTCTGCGGCATCACCGTAAGCGCGGTGCAGCATATCCCGACCGCGGACTACATGGCCCAGATGGAAGCGGAGTTCCAGGAGTGGTTTTCCTACGTGCAGGGCATCCTGGGCGAGGACGAGGCCGGGAACCTGCTGGACATGATCGAGGCCCTGCAGGCATCCACAAATAGCGAATTTACGGCCGTGCGGAAAGAGTTCGCGGACGCCGACGCGCTGAAGCTGACCAAGCCCACGACCGAGGGAACCGCCGGGCAGTATCTGATGACTGACGGCAAAGGGAACTATTCGTGGGTGACCATCAAGGCAGGACCGACCGTCCACACCGGCACGACGGCACCGGCCACATCCCTGGGCAACGATGGCGACTTCTACATCAAGACGAAGTGAGCAAAGCGAAGGCGGCTTCGTGCTGGGAAACAAGGCCAGAGACCTGTATATCTACACGTCCGAGGCCGTAGGCAATACCAACATCATCCCGAAGCACCGACGTTTTACTGCTGGCCAGCGGCTTGAAAATATGGCCATCGACATCATGAACAAGTGTTTTCTGGCGAACACCAAAAGCCTGACGACCAAGTTTTCGGAACGTCAGGAACTCCAAGAGGAAGTGATGGCCAGCTGCCTTGCATTTGAGAACCTGATCAACGCCCTGAAGGCATCGAAGGCATATCCCGGCATCAATGCCCACAAGGCCGAAATCTGGACCCGACTATCCATGGACGTGCGCTTCATGTGCGCGGCCTGGTATGAGAGCGACAAGAGAAGGCGCTGACCGTTATTTCAGGGAATGGCCTGTCTACTGCGGTCAACTGGTGGCTTCGCTCCCCGAACTCCAATGCGAAAAACGCCTATTACGTGAATACTTCGGGGGCGTCGAACAACAACAACGTGTACAACGCCAACAACTACTGCCCGCGCCCGGCTTCGGCAGATGCAGAAAACCGCGACCGAGTAACCCGAGAGGGCGAAAGCAGAGGTCTGCCAAAGGAGGCCATTTCCTGCCCATCACGGGCAAACACTTCCCGCCGACGCGCGGCGGCCCACAAAGGAGGGAAGCCGCGCTACCAGCGGCGGGCACAATGAATTATGAAGAGTTTACCAGCGTACCAGTTTTGGACGTCGCCTATCGAAAGACCCGCAGAGGAAAGCGTGGAAAACGCGCCGAAGCTATCTTCGAGAGCCGGGAGACGGCCAAGCTGATCGCATTGTCGGAATATCTGCGGAGCGGGCATTATGAGCCGGCGCCGCTTGATGCTTTTATGATCTACGAGCCGAAGGCCAGAACCATCAACGCGCCCGCCTTCCGTGACAAGATCGTACAGCGAGCGCTGACCGACGAAGTCGTGTACCCGGCCCTGGCGCCGTCGGTACCGTACAACGCCTTCGCAGCGCAGACCGGCAAAGGCCAACACCACGGCCTGGACATGATGGAACACCACATGAGGACCTATTTCCTGCGGCGGAAGGCGGCGGACGAAGCGGCCAGGAAGGCGGCGGGGCTGCCGTACCGACCGATGCAGGAATGGGACTATGCGGACGGCTGGGTGATCAAGGGAGACGTCAGAAAATGTTTCCCATCAACTGACCACGATATGCTGAAGGCGGCGGTGTACCCAAGACTGCCCGGCCCGGAGTTCTGCGAGCTTCTGGGGAAGTACATCGACCAGGTGGACGGTCTGGCCCTGGGGCATCAGACCAGCCACATCTGCGCGGTGTATTACCTGTCAAAGGCGCTGCACTACATAAACCAGGACCTGGGCTGCCCCATGTCCGGGATGTATATGGACGACTGGTATGTGATCGTGGAGACCAAGGAGGAAGCACGGCGGGTCCTGGAGGCTGCCCGGGAGAAGTTCAAGAGCCTGGGCTACGACCTGAACAACAAGACCGGCATTTTCCCATTGCGGAACGGCATCGACTTCTGCGGCTTCCATGTGTACCTGACCCAGAGCGGCCGCGTCATCAGGAAGCTGCGGCAGAGTTCCAAAAAGAAAATGAAGCGAAGGATTAAGAAATGGGAGCGGGACTATAAGGCGGGGCTGATCACCAGGGAGAAGATCGAAGAGAGCTTCCAAGCATGGAACGCCCACGCCGCCCACGGCGACACCCGGAAGCTGCGGCAGCAGCTCCGCGAGAAAGTCGACAATATCTACAAGGAGGCAAAAGCATGAGTAAAAAAATCAGCACGCTGACCGCCGGAAGCCTGGTGAAGCTGAACGAAAACGGACAGGCCAAAAAGTTCATTTTCCTTCAGCATAACCACTACGGCCAGGGCGAAGTCACCCTGCTGCGCAAGGACACCTTCGCACCCAGGCAGTGGACGGCGTCCTACGACAGCAGCTACAACAACTGCTACTACGGCAGCGACATGGATATGTTCTGCAATACGCAGTACCCCCAGATGCTGGACCCCATCATCCGGGCCTGCCTGGTCAACGTCCCCATCACGGTGGCCGAGGGCGCCAGCTATGGCGGTACCGTGGTAAGCACCCTGCACACCCTGTACAGAAAGGGCTTCCTGCTGTCCATGAAGGAAGCCTGCAACGCCAACGGCCTGGCGGCAGAGGGTACCGCCTTCAGCTACCTGACCACCCAGGCGAACCGTATTGCGTACTCCGACGAGACCGCGACTGCGGTCCGCTGGTGGCTTCGCTCCCCGAACTCCAATGCGACATACGCCTATTACGTGAATACTTCGGGGGCGTCGAACGACTACAACGTGTACTACGCCAGCCTCTGCTGCCCGCGCCCGGCTTTGGCTCTTTCCTCTGAAATCTATGTATCTGACAGCGTAGACGGCGACGGCTGCTACACCGTCGAGAGTGCCCCCGCCGGTGAGCAGTACATGAAGCAGAACGGCATCTGGCTGAAGATGGTGTAAAGGAGGCGGAAGACATGACCATCGTAAAAATCGCACCCGAATGGAACAATGCCCACGCAAGCCTGAACGACGTCGACTACATCCTGCCCGGCTGGGCGGAGGTCACGGAAGAGTTCAAGCCCACGTGGGAAGAGTCCGGCCCCTTCGTAGACATCGAGGTCGACGAGGCCGGGAAGATCACCGGCATGGTGGCCTGCGAAGAAATCCTGCCGGCAGAGCCGGAGGCCCAGGAGACCACCGAAGAGAAACTGGCGGGCATCGAAGCCGCCATTGAGGCCATCATCAACGAAGACGAGGGAGAGGGGGTATAACGTCATGGATATGGAAAAAGTCTATGCGTACGTCCGCAAGAAGAAGGCCCAGGAGGCCCTGGCGGAGCAGGTGAAGGCCGCCGCCTCTGCATTCGTGGCGGAGTCCACGACCCTGACCGACGAGCAGGCCCTGGCCATGCCTGACCTGCTGAAGGACTGGGACAAGGCCCTGGCCAAGGGTGAGACCCTGGCCTACAACTCCGTCGTGATGAAGGACGGCAAACCCTACCGCGTCGCCCAGGATGGCGGCGTAACGCCCCAGGCCCACCAGGTGCCCGGCGGCGACGGTATGCTGGCCGTGTACCGCCCCATCGACCAGACCCACGCCGGCACCCTGGAGGACCCCATCCCCTGGGTCTACGGCATGGACTGCACCACCGGGCTGTATTACAGCTACGAGGGCGCCGTCTGGCTGTGCGGTGGAGATATGAAGCCCTGCACCTGGGCGCCGGGCGCCACCGGCGTCTGGCAATGGGAAGCCGTGGAGGTGTAACCATGTACATCGACGCGGAGACCATCATCCAGCTGGCAAAAGTGCTGGGCGCCCTGGGTACCATCGCCGGCATCGGCGTGACCATCTACAAGTTCTTCGAGAGAGACAAGAAGCAGACCGAGCGCATCCGGGCCATCCAGAAGGAGCAGACCCTGATTTGTTACGGACTCCTTGCCTGCCTGAAGGGCTTAAACGAACAAGGGTGCAACAGCCCGGTGACCGAGGCGCTGAACAAGATCGAGAAGCACCTGAACCAGGCCGCCCACGGAGAGGAAGCAGCATGAAGACCATCTTGATCGTGGTGGCCAGCGGCATCGCCGGAGTCCTGGCTGGGAAGCTGGGGGCAATGATCGCGGCAAAGGTCCGCGCCAAGAAGGCGGACAAAAAGAAAACGAAGGCGAAGCCCATGGGCGTCATGGACAAGGCCCTGCTGCTGGAGGCGGTCGTGCTGATTGCCTACACGGCCGTCGTGCTGGCCATGTTCTACACGACAGACCACGGGGAACCGGCCACGCTGACCACCTGCGTCTTCGCGGTATGGAGCTTTGAGAACGGCATCATGGGGTGGATAAAGACCACCAAGGACAAGCAGGGCACCACGGTGCCCTCTGACCCTGAAGGAGGGGAAGATCAATGAAAAACACCGAGCTGGTGGCGAAGGTCCTGGACGTCGCCAAGAACCACAACACCCTGTACGTCATGGGGTGCTTCGGCGCTCCATTGACCGGCGGGAACGTGACCCGCTACTGCAACAACCACACGTACAACAAAGACGCGACCCGCACGGCTATGATCAAGGCGGCGGCGGATAAGACCCCGCCCGCCTTCGGCTTCGACTGTGTGAACCTGATCAAGGGCGTGCTGTGGGGGTGGACCGGCAAGGCGAGCGCGACCTACGGCGGCGCGAAGTACCAGTCCAACGGAGTCCCGGACATCAGCGCCGACCAGATGATCAACGTCTGCAAGAACGTGTCCAGCTCCGCCTGGGCCAACATGGTGCCCGGTGAAGTCGTTTGGACCACCGGCCACATCGGCGTCTACATCGGGGACGGCCTGGCCGTGGAGTGTACCCCGAGATGGTCCAACAACGTGCAGATCACGGCCGTGGCCAACATCGGCAAGAAGGCTGGCTACAATGCACGCACCTGGAAGAAGCACGGGAAGCTGCCCTATGTGGAATACGAGGCGGCGGAGGTGCCCGCAGCGGCCGCCAAGACCGTCTACAAGGTCGTCGCCGGTGATAACCTGACCAAGATCGCAAAGGCCCACGGCACCACCGTGCAGGCCCTGGCAAAGGCCAACGCCATCAAAAACGTGAACATCATCCACGTGGGCGACCTGCTGATGCTGGAGGCCAGCGCAGCGGCCGCCGTGGACAAGCTGGCCGCCCTGGGCGTGATCAACAGCCCGGACTTCTGGAAGGCCCAGGCGGAGAAGGTCAAATACCTGCCCGAGCTGCTCATGCGCTCCGCGCAGGTCATCAAGAAGGCCAAGGCCAGAACGGCAACCCCGGAGAAGGGCGTCGAGGCCCTGGTGAAGGCCGGAGTCATCGAGACCCCGGAATACTGGCTGAAGGCCAAGGACACCGTCACAAACCTGCCCGCCCTGCTCCGCGCCCTGGGCGGCTCTGTGTAACGAAAGGAGAACATCATGGAGAACATCGTGCAGAACCTCCCGGCCATCATTTCCGCCACCCTGCTGGTGGTGGCCATCCTGGTGGCCCTGACCAACATCATCACCCAGGTGCTGAAGAAGGCGACCTGGGACAAGCTGCCCACCAACATCCTGGCGCTGATCGTGGCCATGGTCGTGACGCTGATCGCGTTCTTCGCGGTCCTGCAGATCGTGGACATCGCATTCGTGTGGTACATGGTGCCCGCGGCCATCGCCCTGGGCTTCATGGTGGCATACGCGGCCATGTTCGGCTTCGATAAGCTCCGGGAGGTCCTGGAGCAGATCGCCCCGAAGAAATGAAAAGAAGGCTGCACCATCACGTGAACTGCACCCCATTTGTTAGACAGTATGATATACTATCTAATGTATCCTGAATAATAGAAAAAGCCTTATGTTTCAAGCCATAGAAGCCCATCCGTGGTATAATAGGTGCAAGGAAAACAGCAAAAATCGAGCAAAAACCTTGCACTTGGAGGG
>JAETPK010000034.1 GCA_021771265.1 Oscillospiraceae bacterium | reverse complement strand
ACCTACGGCATCACCGCCGAAGGAGGCCTTCTGCCTTTGGAGGATAGCCGGCTGCTGGCCGCCGCCCGGCAGCGGGGCACCCGCCCTGTCATGCACCTGTCCACCCTGACGGAATCCGGCCAGTTCGACACGGAGCGGGGCGCCCTGGTCCTGACGGATGAGGCAGTCCAGTCCCGCCTGGTGTCGGAGATCCTGCAGACCGTCCGCGATCGGGGCTACGTGGGCGTGGACGTGGATTTTGAGTATCTGCCCGGCCGTCTGGCCGCGGCCTATGCCGCGTTTCTGGCCCGCCTGCGGCGGCTGCTGTCCGCCCAGGGCTTTTTCCTGTGGACGGCGCTGGCTCCCAAGACCTCCGCCGCCCAGTCGGGCCTTTTGTACGAGGGCCACGACTACGCCGCCGTAGGCGCCGCCTCCGACGGGGTGCTTCTCATGACCTATGAGTGGGGCTATACCTACGGCCCGCCCATGGCGGTGGCGCCGCTGCCCAATGTCCGGGCGGTGCTGGATTACGCCGTCACGGAGATCCCCCCGGAAAAGATCATGCTGGGCGTGCCCAACTACGGCTATGACTGGCCCCTGCCTTTTGTTCAGGGCGTCACCCGGGCCCAGTCCATCTCCAACCAGCGGGCCATTCAGCTGGCCATTCAGTACGGCATCGCCATCCAGTACGACGAGACCGCCCAGTCCCCCTTCTTCCACTACACCGATAACGCCGGCGTCATCCATGAGGTCTGGTTTGAGGACGCCCGGAGTCTTTCCGCCAAGCTGCGCCTCATCGCGGAGTACGGCTTTCTGGGAGCCGGTGTGTGGAACCTGATGCGCCCCTTCTCCCAGCTGTGGCTCGTGGCAGATTCCCTGTACGACATCCGCTGAACCCAGCGGGGCTTGCACCTCTCTTCATTCTATGGTATCCTTTGCAAAAAGGAGGGAGCGCCATGGAGCAGATGCCATGTCCCTGCGGAGGGACCTTTCAAAGCCTGGGTCGCCGTGAAATCCGGATGGGTCCCACAACGCCTCTGCATGTCGGCAGTCTGGAACATTACTCTCTGGAAGTGGATCTGTTCGTCTGTGACCGCTGCCATGAATGCAAGCTGTTCCTTCCTGAGGAGCTGGCCTTTGCGCTGACTCACTCGCCGGAGGAACGCTATCTTCGGGAATTCGCGGATTATTCGGACGCGGAGCTGCGGCGGATCGCGGAAAAGAGCTATAAGCCGGAGGCCCGCCGGGCGGCAGCGGCATTGCTGGAACAGCGCGGCAAATAAAACGAAAAAATTCCCGTGCCGCGGCACGGGAATTTTTGCTGTCCAGCCGTTCACTTCTCCCCCTGCCTCTTTACCATCCGGCACAGGGGGATCATGACGCCGCCGCAGGCGTTGCCGGCAGTCATGACCAGCAGGTACCCCAGCGTCCGCAGGCTCCACACGTTGGCCGCGGAAAAGTAAAACATATTGGCCACGCAGTGCTCAAAGCCGCACAGGATAAACACCGTGACTCCCAGGAAAATACCGATGTACTTGCCCGCCTGGTGGGGATTGTTCTTGAACCCGTCCACAGCGATGAACATCAGAATGTTGCACAGCACCGACAGGATGAAAATGGACCCCACTCCGTCCTCCAGTTTCGTCTGGCACAGGCTTTCCGCCTTGGGCACGATGGCCGCCGCGATGCGGGTGGCCCGGACGGCGTAGCCCACCAAGGCCGTGCCCACCAGATTCCCCAGCCACACGGACGCCACAAAGCCCGTATAGGACAGGGGCTGCTCAAACACGTATCCCACCTTTCCGGTGAATAAGTTAAAGCCAAAGGTGCAGATGGCAAACAGCCCCAGGCAGAAAAACACCGCTCCCACCACCTTGTCCTCGCAGGACAAAAACACCACGCCGCCGATGCCGATGCACACACCGCCCAGCACGGAATAAAGGAATGACGCCGCTTTCTCTCTCATAAAGGGGACCTCCCAAGTTGTAGTACCTCTCCATGATACCATTCCCCTTCCCGCCCTGTAAATCTCTGTTCCGCCGATTTTCGTGGGTTTTTCCGGCGGCCGTTGTATGATATGATAGAAAAGAAAGGGGGACTTCCGTGATGAGCCGAATCTGTTACCGCGCCCTGGCCGTGGTCCTGGCGGCGCTGACGCTGCTGGGCGCCTGGCTGCTGTACAAGGGCGACTTCTGGACCCTGCGGACAGAGGAGCAGAAGGTCCACGCCATTTGGGAATACGCCTCCGCCGATCCGGGGGACACCCACTCTCTGCGGGCCGTCCTCCACCCGGTCATTCTCCACGACGAGACCTTCGGCTCCCGCCGCATCCTCACCTTCACCGACAGTGAGATCCCCGGTCTTTTGGGCAACATCCAGTTCCGCCGGGGCATTCTCGGCGGCTGGCAGCCCCTGGAGGCCTCCTACCGTGCCGGACCGGCCATCCAGTCCGACCGCATCCGGGATACCGATATCCGGGTGGTGTATGCCGCCCACTGTCCCCCGGAGATCGCCCACTACAAGGTCCAGGCCAACCTGGAAAACGACGCCACCCTCATGGCGGAGGGGGATGTGACCTCCCCCGATTTCTTCCATGTCTACGAAACGGACCGGGACTACTTCCCGGACATCTATCTCTACGACAAGGACGGAAATGAGTTGTCCTGGCAGGACTACCTTGCCTGTGATGATTCCGTCCCCTCCCCCGGCATCGGCTCGGCGGAGACGGACCTGGTCTACTGGTTCTGCGGCATCCTCCTGCTGGTGGGCTGGGTCATTGTGAAATTCACCTGGGACGCCGGTGCGCCGGAACAGAACAAAAGCAAGGAGACCGCCGTGAGGTCATCACCGATAAAGAAGTTTTCTTGATTGGTGGGCAACAGCATGATACTTCGGTGTCATGCTGTTGTTTTTTTGCTATATTCGGGAGACAAGTCAATTTCACCAATGAAATTATAGTAGACATCAATACGCTGAACACGGTGGCCGCTGGACTTGTCCGGGGCATGGACCACGATCTTATTCACAAACTCCCGGAGCATGGCCGGGGTCAACTCCGTGGGATGGGTGTACTTCCGCACGACTTTCAAAAAACTCTGGATATTGACCGCCTGTTTCTCCTCCGCCTTTACAATGGGCAATAATTCAGAAACAGAGGCTTTTAGGTCTGCCTGTTCTTTCTTATAGCTCTCGGAGAGCTTGGCAAACCGCTCGTCGGAGAGCTTTCCGGTGATGTTATCCTCATATAGCCCTTGAATGATCTTGTCCAGTTCCTCAATGCGCCGTGTATGCTTCTCTAACAGCTTCTTGGCCTTTTCCTGCTCTGTGAGCTGTGCCCGCACCGTATTCTCCATGACCTGACGCACAAAAGCGTCTGTATCGTCCTGGGCGTAGGCTGTTACTCGCTGTAAGTTTTGAAGCACAAGCTGTTCCAGCACGACGGCCCGGATATAATGCGCGCTGCAATTCTTCCTGGTGCGGTAGCTGGAACAGGTATAGCACTCCTGCTCATACGTCCACGAACCTGTTCGGCAATGATACAGTCTGGCCCCACAGTCGGCACAGAAGGCCAGCCCGGAGAACATTCCCATTTCTCCCATCTTCGTGGGGCGGCGCCGCTGGGCGCGTATTTTCTGCACCCGCTCCCAGGTCTCCGGGTCGATCAGCAGCTGTCCGTCTGCCTCCCGCAGACAGCCGAAGGGGGCGTTGGAAGAAAGCCGCTGGCCGGACAGGCCCTTGTTACGGAACACCGCTCGTATCTTTTTGCTGGTATCTTTGGCGTACCACTCGTTGATGATATTTCGGAAGGGGGTAAAGTCGTTGTCCATCTGGTTGTCGCTGTCCACGCCGTCATTGACCGCCACGAAACGGACGCCCATTTCCGGGAAGCGTATCTCTGTATAGACTGGTGCCGCTGTATCCGTCATCCTTATAAATCTTGTAATTGGTGATACCGTGTTCTTTGGCGTATTTGATAAGTATCTCGATTTGATGGGCGATGCTGTTGCTGTCCCCTTCATTTTCATCATCACGGGAGAGGCGGACGTAGAGGGCCGCCCACTTTTCCAAAAGGCTCCGGGCAATATGATAAGAAGCTGACATCATCGGCAGCCTCCATTCCGGCAGTCACTGTTTCAGGAACTTTATTACATTTATATGATACGAAATGTTAAGAAAATTTGCAAATTTCCGCATAGTTTAACAAGGTTTCCTTTTTGCCTCCTTGTCAAGCATACGCCTGATTTTTTCTGAAACAGTGACGCCCTGGGAGGCAAAATGTCCGGCCACTATGTATGTCGTGTTGCCAATTTTTATCTCTGTCTCTACTTTTGGGAGCTTTCCGTGAGTCTTGTCTGCCAACAAAAGCACCTCCGTCCAATCAAAATAAACCGCACGGTGCGATTCATTTTCCGACAAATTCCGTACAAACGGGAAGGGCGGAACGGCTATGCCGTCCCGCCCTCCGCTTTGATGGGGATTTACTTGGTCAGGTTCTCAATGAAGCGCATGAGGATGGTAGCGACCTGGGCGCGGGTGGCGTTGCCCTGAGGAGCCAGGGTGCCGTCGCCCATGCCGCCGATCAGACCGTTGCCAACGGCCCACTGCATAGCCTCGGTGGCGTAGCCGCTGACGCTGCCCGCATCGGTGAAGCCGGACAGGCTGACGCCGCCGGAGGTGCCGTAGCCCATAACGCCCGCATAGCGGTACAGGAAGGTGGCAAGCTGCTCGCGGGTGATCTTGTCGTCAGCGCCGAACTTGCCGTCGCCGTAGCCTCCGCCGATCCCGTTGTCCACCATCCAGTGGATGCCGTCGGCGTACCAGGAGTCGGGGTGAACATCGTCGAAGCTGCCTTCAAAGGCGTAATCCGGGTTATCCTCCAGGTTGTGGAGGACCACGGCGATCATGCCGCGGGTCATGGTTCTGTCGGGGCTGAAGGTGGTGTCGCTGGTGCCGCCGAACATCCCGTGAGCGGTGGCGAAGTCAATGGCGTCCTCCGCCCAGTGGTTGCGGGTGTCGGTGAAGTCCTTGCTCTTGTCCACCAGCACCAGGTCGGCGGAGCCGTCCAGCTTCACCAGTATGCCGTCCTCGGTGGGAACGGACAGCTTCACAATCTCGCCGGTCTTGGCGTCCACGGCCACGGTGCCGGGGGTGGTGTCGGCGGGGATGGTGACAGTGGTCGTGCCGACGCTCCTGGGGATGGTGACGGTGGCGGTCACGCCCTCGCCCGGCTCGTCCACGATCTTGACCTTGACGCCGTTGGCGGCGGTGTCCGTGGTGGTCACGGTGCCGTCCTTCTTGGTCTCCACGACAAGGGTAGAGCCGTCCTTGTACTTGGTGGTCTCGGTGACGGTGCCCGTGGTCTTGTTGGTCACGGTGATCGTGGTGGAGCCGTCGCTGTTCTTGGTGGTCTCCGTGGTGGAACTGCTGGAACTGCCGGAGCCGCCGCCGGAGCTTCTGCGGGTCACGGAGACGGTACAGGTAGCCGGGCCGCCCTCATAGTTGCCCATATCGCTGCTGACATTCACCGTAAAGGTATAGGTCTTTGTGGTGTTGGGGAGCGTCGCGGAATAGGTGCCGTCCCCGTTGCCGGTAACCTGGATGCTCAAATCATCGCAGGACACCCCGGACACCCGGATACCATCGGACGCTGTGACGCTCAGCGTCACGGTGCCGGAGCCGGTCAGGGTATCTGGAATCGTTATATTCGTAAGGTTTGCGCATTGAGCAAAAGCAGCCGACTTAAGTTCGACAACTGTTTCGGGAACAGTAACGCTCTTGAATGGTGCCAATTCAAATGCACTCACACCAATTGTTTCCGTTCCCACAGGAATAAGATAGGATTCATCATTTTTGCATGCAGGATACCTAACAAGCGTTTTCTCGTCTTTACTGAAGATCACGCCGTCTTTTGCCATATAGTTCTGGTTGCCGTCACTGACCGTATACGCTGCACACATGAAAATTTCAAACGCATAGGGTTGGATTTCTGTCACGCTTGCAGGAATATTCAATGTGCTGGTTTCCATCGCGTAGATTGTTCGGAATGCACTTTCTCCGATCGTTTACATCGCTTGACAAGGGCACACAGCCCTTTGTCGTGTGCGATGGATAAGTAAAAGTCAAATTTTCCACTCAATCGAAACGTGTTCGTCGGTTGCGCGGATCTGTGAGATCAGGCCGTCGGCAACCTGCCGCCTGTCCTCGAAGTCAATTTCTTCCCATTGGTTGAGGTAGACCGACAACCGCTCGATCTGCTCCGGGGACATGGTTTCCGCCGACAGCGCCGCAATCTCTTTTGTCAGGGCTTGGCGGCGTGTGTCCAGCTCCTCGATTTTGCTGTTGGCATAGGACAGCAGCACCGCATTAGCCCCGGTCAGAGTATTCAGCAGCTTTTCAATCTCGTCCTCCACGCGGGCAAGCTCCATGTTCAGCGCGGTCAATTTGGGATTGAGCGTTTCCCGCTTTGCCGTCAGCGTCTGGAACTCGGACAGCTTCTTGACCATCTCGCCGTACAGAAACCTTTCAAATTCCCGTGTGCGGAGTGTCCCGCAGCCGTCACAGCTTTTACTGTCGGCCCGCTTGGAGCAGCGGAGATATTGAACGCCTGTCGGATTGCCGACGCTCATAAGCGCGTATCCGCAGCGGCCACACTTGACCTTTCCGGCAAGCCATGTGTTCTTTGCCTTTCGCCCGCCTTGGAACGTCTTGTTCGCCATGAGCTTCTTCCGGCAGCGCAGCCATGTATCAGACGATACCAGCCCCTCGCTGGGAGCCAGAACAAGTATCTGATCTTTCAGGTGCTTGTTTTTTCTTTCCTGCACGTCCCGGCCCTGATTGAGATAGCAGCCGTTTGTTCCGGCAAAATCTGTCGCTTCATTGACTACCACCGTCCCCTGACTTTTGAAGAACTCGTACATATCGAGGTCGGCCTGCGCGTAAATGGGATTTCTCAAAAGCTGGGAGATAAAGCCACGTTTCATTTCCTTGCCGTAGATCAGGATGCCCTCGTCGGCAAAGTACGATCCAGCTTGTAGACCACCACGCGCTTGATCAGGCCCCGGCGAATATCGGCCATCATTTCTTGGAACTTGGGCCTGTCGGTATTCTTGCCGGAATAGCCCTTGTCGGTGTACTTGCGGAAATTGCCTCCTCTCAATTCATACTTACAGAACTCAATCTGGCTTTCAATGCTGATACTGTCCTTGCGGTCAACGGACTGTCTGCCATAAATAGCATCTTCACGAATAATCATTTGGTGCTCCTTTCCGTGTAGGAGCTACCAAACCTTACACCTATATTATACCTCTGGCAGCCCCGCATCTCAAGGATGTCCCGCATTAGTGCATCTGCGCCCGTCCCGGCGCATACTTCACAAAGACCTCATACAGACAACTTTCAATTTCACGCTTGCGCTTATCCCGTGCTCGGGGAGAGAGCATCGGGGTCAGGTTTTCCACGGTGATGGATTTGCCCTGAAAAGACGCGGTTTTGACTTCCTTGTGATAGCAGACTCTTGCCTCCGTCATCTGAAAACCTCCTATAACAATCAGCGGTGTGAATAGATTTGATGGTTTCCCGTTGTCCGTGGGGAAACGTGAAAGGACGGCACAACAGCGCCGTCCTTTGACCTTGCCCCACCTCTGGCCACGATGACCAGAAGCAGCGGGACAGTTGTTTTCCGTTTCAATCCACAAAAGAGGGAGCCGCCGCGCCGGAATGGTTTGGGCTGTCATAAGACAGAAAGGCCCGGTTTGACGGCTCCCTGTATGATTGTTGTGTGCCGTATTTGCCACGCATCCCCGGCACGGGGAGTATTCCAGACCGCCGATGGCTTCGGCTGCATAGCCCCACAGCACCGCTGCCCGTGGAGGGCTGGCGCATACCGCAGGGACTCCCCCTCAAGTCTGTGGGAGGGCGTGAGCAAGTTTCATTATCCTCCGCGCTGTCCTCGCGCCCGGTTTGCCAGCACCGGGTCAAAGGCTACGTTGATCGCTCGGCCAGCTTGTCCATCACCTCCTGAACTGGCTGTCGTGGCGGCGCACCTTATGTCGCTACCCACACATAGATGGGGACGCTGCGGACGCGCTTTTTCGTCAACGCTCCTCACGCTCCCGGCTGCGGCGCTTGGGTGGGTGTTCCCGCACCTTGTCCAGCGGCTTATCCTCTGGGGGCGGCGCAGGCAGATTGTTGATGATGCCGTCGATCTGATTATAATTCTGCTCCATCGAAAGCTCGGCGTTCTTGTTGGGATTGCGTTCCTGCTCCATGAATGTCCTCCTATCTCTCGCCCCGGTCAGGGGCGTTTTTCTTTGGGGCAGCTTGCCCCCGGTCAGCCTCGGCCTGTTTTGCGGCGGTTTTCATCTGCTCCCGGATCGAACGGGGCCTGTCAGGATTGTCAGGCGCTGGCCGCAGCTCATAGTCAGACGCCTGCCGTTTCGTCAATGGCCGTGTGTAGGTCAAATACCCCCACGCCATAAATGCCCCATTTTCAACCGGGACACGCTGATCGTAGTTGACGATCTCATCCGGGGCGTTACGGGGCGGCTTGGGGAATGTCCCAATGTCCACAGGGCGCTGGGTAGAGTAATACTTGTAAAGGCCGGGAGCCTCGACCTGCCTGACATCGACGTTGTAAAGGCGCCGGTACTCCTGCACCCGCGCCGCAAAGTCCTGTTCCAAAGCGGCACGGTCGCTGCCGTAATGCCCCCATTCATACTGCCGCTGACCGTCCCTGTCATCATAGCAAGCCCATGTGACATAGGGCGAGGGAGCTGCTGGGTTATGCCCCAGCGCAAAGCCCCTGCCATTTTCCAGCATGACGGCCTGAATGATCTCATAGCCTTGGTTTTTGTCCATACGTCCTCCTTTCCAAAATGTTAGCAATATTTCTGCAAAACCGGGCGGGACTATGAAATCATACACCCCGCCCATGAAGCGGCCCCGGAAAGCCCTGCAATCAATGGTGTTTTCCGGGGTCAAATGCTCACGGTCTACCCCCGGTATTTCCGCATATAGCCGCGCTGCTTCTGCCGCCTTGCGGCATGGGCACAGGCCGGGGAGCAATACCGCTGCCGCCCGTCCGGGAGGAAAGCCCTGCCGCACACCGGACAAGGCCGGGTTTCCGTGATACGCTCCGCGGCCAGCGACCTTTCCAGCACGGGATCAAGGGGCAGCACCGCAGCGCGGAAATAGCGGCAATAAGCGCCTGTCCAGCATTTCCCCAGCATATAACAGGGGCAGTCCAGCGGCAGGCAGCCATAGTCTTTATCGTAGTTGGCGCACCACCGCTTCACAAGGGAGCGGATCGCCGCCTTTTCCTGCCGGGTCAATTCACGGCTCATGTTTGCCCCCTGTCTTTGCCCGAAGCTGCTCCCGGTAGCAGAACACGCAGCCGATCCCGTGCCAGTAGGGGCAGCCGTCACAGCGGGAGCCTTTGGGCGGCAGGTTGGGCGAGACGCCCTTGAAGTAGCTCTTTTCTTTCATAAAGTCCTCATAGGGGCTGTTGGTAAACCTCATTCTTCACCGTCCTCGTCCCACGGCGGCCCGTCATCCTCAGGATCGGTTTCGTCATAATCCTCCGCGCCGTCATACTCGCCGCCGTAGTCCGCCTCAGACTCAGCGGCCTGCTGCTTCTTGGGACGGTAGATTTTGAAGTACCAGCCAGCGCCGCCGCCAATGACCACCACGGCCAGCGCCAGCAGAAGTATACCGCCGTTGCCCGTGGCCTTGGGCTGCTCCGGCTCGGGGTCAGGCTCCGGCTCTACCACAGGCGCAGGCTCCGGGGCCTTACCCTGGCACTCGCTCATGTTCACGGCGCAGACGGCACAATCCGCGTTGATAGCACCAACGGCGCATTTATCCACGCACGAACACTCCGGCAGCTCACCGCCCGCCGCCTGCATCGCCGCCAGCAGGTCGGCCTCGTCCACCATGTTCAAAAAGTAGGTCTGATACTGCTCGCCGTCCTCGTCGGTGGGCTTATCGTAGTCAATGATGATGTAAAAGGTATTGCCGCCGCTGGTCTGCACCGTGATGAACTGCTTGTTGGTGGCCTTATCGTAGAGCAGGTCACGGGTCACAAGGTTGCCGTCCTCGGTGAAGCCCTCGCCGGGTTCAGCGGTTTCGGCAAACGGCGGCTCCACAGGATCAAGGCCGTCCCATTCCTCACCGCCTCCGGCGTAGGCTGTAACCGCCATACTGCCCATGAGGACGGTCACACAGAGCGTCATCATCAAAAGCCGCAGTTTTTTCATTCCGTCACCTCCGTCTGTTCCGTCGGCTTCTGGCCACCGTGACCAGAAGCGCCGCCCCGGAGCTGCTGGAGCACCAGCGGCAGATCGGCAAGGGAGATACTCATGCCGCGCACGATCTCCACGATCTCGCTGTTTTCCGCCTCCAGCTTCTTCTGCTCCAATTCTTTAAGCCGTGCCTGCTGCTCGGCAATTTTGGCCTTGACCTTTTCAATCTCGGCCTCGATCTTTGCGCTTTTCGTAATTGCCATATCAAAAAACCTCCTTTACGGTAGTCGCCCGTAGGCGTAAAGATGGGACTGCCAATAGCTGCTGTTCAGGTTGGCATAGCTGATAGGGTCGCCACAATGGAGCATCCAGCCGTCGCCCACATAGATGCCCACATGAGAAATACCCGCTGTGTCATAGGTGCCGACAAAGAACACCAGATCACCGGGGCGGGGGCTGCTCGTCCGGGAGCAGATGTTATAAAGGCCCTGCGCCCCCAGCCGCCCGAAGCTCCAGCCGCATTGATTGTAGACATAGCTGACGAAGCCGGAGCAGTCAAAGGACGTGGACGGGCTGCTGCCGCCCCACACATAGGGGAAACCGAGATACTTTTCCGCTTCTTTCAGACTGGTGGCAAAGGTTTCATCATCCAGATAGGACTCCGGGACTTCATGCTCCGGCGGGCGGTTTGTGATGTATTTTCCGATATAGCCGGACGTGGGGAACAGATCAGGACGGTTTCCCAGCGTGGACATATACAGGGCGTACATGGAAAGCTGCTCCTCGGACATCATGTAAACCGGGACGTGGGAGAGATTGAAGTTTTCCAGCGTGACATAGCAAATGTAATAGTTGTACGGAACGTCCACTTCATAGTCGTTGCCCTCACTGTCCGTCCGTGTGACCGTGCGGTAGCGTACCTCGACAACCACATCCTCAGTCAAAATGTACTGGCGGTCAAAAAGGTCTTGCAGCGTCCCCTGCACCTCGTCCAACGTCCACGCGCCCTCATGGAGCGCGGAGATCATGGAAATCAGCACATAAGGATCGTGTTCAATGGTGTCGAGGTCAAAATGGTATTCGTCATAATCGTGGGTGCGGGTGTAGGTGTCGAGGTAGCGTTGCAGCTCGTCCTCCAGAGCGCAGTAGGCGGCCTCGGCTCCCAGCATATCCGCGTCCTCCGCCTTATAGGTGCTGGCGGCGATGGCCGCAAGGGTGCTGTTTCCCACGGAAACCATTGAGGACATACACGATTGCAGGGTCAGCACCACCAGCAGACAGCCCAGCGCAATCAGCGTCCCCACGGGATGCCGCTTGACGAACGCCGCCGCTTCCCGGACAAACCGCTCTGTGGCCGATACGGTTTGTTCGGCGGCTTTGGCGGTCTGCTTGGCGGTTTCCCGCGCCTTGCGCTGATACTCCCGTTTCAGCTTGTGGCGGTGCCATAACCGGGCGGCGGCGCTCTGCGCCTCCGGCTGCTCCTGTGCAAACTTGCGGGAATGGTAGTCCGCCGTGGCCTTGATGTACCGGGACTCCGCACGGGCGGCGGCCTTGGCCGGGTGCTCCCGGATGGCCCTGCGTACCTTGTGCCGCCCATAGTGCAGCGCGGCCTCGCCGGAACGCTCCACAAAATGACCGCCCTCCACACCTACATTGTCGCGCTCCTCCTGATACACCTTTCCATGCAGAAAAGCATGGGTTTCATGTCCGGCGATCCGGGCGATCCGCTTGATGGGGCCGGGCTTTTTCGGCGGCTTCTGCTTTGCCAGCCTTTCACGGGCCTTGTTCAGCCGTTCCTCCCGGCTCTCCATGCGGAGCTTGGACTTGTGGAGCTTGGCCTGTTCGCTGTCGGTATGGAACTTCTGGCCACCGTGACCAGAAGCAGCCCCGCCCTCGGGCGGCTTATTCTGTCTGTTTTCCATTGGCGGCGTCCTCCGGCTTGGTGGTCAGCAGGTCGTAGATCTCGCCGCGGGGGAAACGGTCAACAAACGGGATAGTGACACTGCCATAGAACAGCAGGCCCTCGCCGGAGTTGGACTGTGTGATATACGATATCCTCCAGCGGCATGATCTGCTGGGTGAAGAACGCCGCCGCTTTCTCCAGGGCGGTCACATCCAGTTCGGCGGCCTCATCCCCGGTCAGTTCGTCAATGGCGTCATAGATGGCGCAGACTTCCGCGTAGGCCTCGGCCAGCTCGTCCTCGTCCATGCCCGCCAGCGCGTCCTCTGTGGGCAGGGCGTTGATCCGCTCCTGAAGCTGCTCTACAACCGCCGACTCGGTGGGGGCGCCCTGTTGGTCGTGGTCGATCCCGATGGTATCATTGTCCCCACCGTCATCTTCGCTGGGGGCATCAGCGGGATCGCCCGCCGGAACCTCCGGCTCGTCGGGCAGAACGCACTCGCCCTCATGCCCGGCCTCCAGAGTACAGCCCTCGGTCACGGTGCAGGGAGTGGGTTCTTCCTCGTCCGCCGGGACTTCCTCGAAGGCGCAAAGGGTATCGTCCTCCGCACAGACAGGGCAGGTCTCATCCACCGCCCCCTCGGCGCAGCGAGCCTCGCAGGTGCAGACCGCTCCGCCCGGTTCCTCGTCCTCCGCCAGCGCGGAAACAGGCACGAGCGAAAAGACCATAACCAGTGATAAGATACTTGCCAATAATCGTTTTTTCATTGGGTGTTTGCCTCCTTGTTTTATCCATCAGTTTGGGACACTCTGATATGCTCCCGCTGTGCCCCATCCGCCAGAGCCAGCCTGTACCGCTCCATGCGGTCAGGCCGCACCCTCCCGGCACAGACGGGACAGCCGTTTTTTTGCGGCCCCGCCCTGGCGTAGATCATCGCTTTCCAGACATGTCCGCTGGGACACATCCACCAGACCTTCCGGTGGCTCCCCGCCGTCACCATCTCCGGCGTCAGTCCGCCGTTTAAGGTTGGGTGCCATTGTGCGGCGGTCTTGGGTTCCAGTGTGGCAAGGTCGTTGAAGCCCGGCAGCACTTTCCGGTTGACGCAGTAAGGGCACCCGGTGCCGTTCATCGTCCGCGCCCTCACTTCCGCCCGGCATTCATGGCTCAATGGGCACCGCCACCACACCTTTTTATTGCTGTACGGCGTCACGCTGTCCGGGGTCAGATTCCCGTTGCGGGTGGGGTGCCACTGGGCGGCCAGCTCCGGGAACAGGCTGGCAAGGTCGTTTTCGCCGGGGAGCACCAGCTTTCCCGCGCAGATGGGACACCCCGCCCCGCCGCCTGCCCTGGACGAAATCAACGCCTGCCACTCGTGGCCCTTCTCACAGCGCCACCAGACCTTGCGGCACGTTCCGGCCAGCACGTCCCGGGGCGTCAGCGTCCCATTTTTCGTGGGGTGCCACTGGCGGGCAAGATCGGGGTGGGTGACGGACAGGTCGTTCTCACCGGGGACGATCTGCCGGTTGGCGCAGATGGGGCAGTTCGTGCCGCCGATGGCCCGGGATTTCACGATGGCCTGCCATTCGTGGCCCTTTTCGCAGAGCCACCACGCCTTGTAATGGCTCCCCTCTGTCACGTCCGCCGGGGTCCTGCCCCAGTTCTTGGTGGGGTGCCACTGTTTGGCAAGGTCCGGCCGCTGGGAGGCCAGGTCATTTGTCCCAGCCCACGCCTTTTTCCCGGCGCAGTAGGGGCAGGCTGATCCGGCCCCGGTGCGGGTGTAGACCATGGTCCGCCACTCGTGGCCCTTTTCACATTTCCACCACACGCTCCGCCTGCTGCCGTAGGTGACGTCCCGGGGCGTCAGCGGCGCGTTTTTCGCCTCGTCCCACTCCGCCAGCAGCTCGGGCCTGTCATGCCCCAGGCAGTAGTCATATAATGTTGTTCTCAATTCATCACCACCTTTCCGCCGCCGCACTTGTCAGGGTGCGGACAGTCCGGCGATCAGCGCGGCCCTGGCCTGCGCCGCCGTGGCTCTGGGTTGGCCGTCCCCGGTGAGGTATCGTCACAGGCGCGTGATACAGCGCCGTCAGCAGATAGGCCCGGATGTTATGGATTTTTGTGGTCGTGCTTTTCAGGGAATCCAGGATATACACGATATGTGAGCTGTCCAACTGCTGGAAGCGTTCCTGTACTGCCGCTGTGGGCAGGGTCTCGCCGCCTATGCGGATCGTGGGGACTGTACTGGACAGCACATCCACCAGAAGCTCCAGCAGGCTATCCACTTCGTCGTAGGGGTGGTTGCGTTTCAGCACGGCATAGTCGATCTGCTCCCGCACTTCTTCTCTTCGCGCGTATCGATCCATCATCGCGTCCAGCGGGACCGCCGGGGGATGGATGGATCAGTATGGATAAAATCAGTTTGATTTGGATTAGTTTGATTACATTCCGGTTTTTCGGGGTCATTACCTCGACTTTTTCGACTTCCCGGCGTGGAAAAAATCGTGTGCGGCGTTCCGAATACCCGATACCTGCCATGGGCGGCGCTGGGGGTGTGGGTAGCTCCTGCTCTTCCGGGGGCATAGTCTGGATGGTGAAACGCTTGACATATATTTTAGAGGGCTTACCCTGGCCCTGCTTGACACGCTCAATGAGGCCGACGCCCTTGGCGCTGTCCAGCTCAGCCAGCGTTTTCATCGCCTTGTCGTTTCCACAGTTCAGGTCCTGGCGCACCTCTTCCACGGTGTAATAGATATAAACGCGGCCCTGTTCGTCGTACCAGCCGTTGTATTCGGACAGGCCCATGCGGTCCAGCAGCAGACCGTACAGCAGCTTGGCGTCGTTGGACAGGCACTTGAAGCAGGGGTTGGCGAACAGCAGATAGGGGATTTGAAAGAAAGTGTATTGAGACGCTTCTTCTCCGATGAAGTAACCAAATTTCTGTTGCTCTTGCATGGTCGTTCTCCTCTCCGGGTATGAAAAAAGCACAACTCGTCGAGTTGTGCTTTTTCCTGTTTGTTTAATTTTGTAAGAAAGATTCGCTTTTTCGGTAACTACCCTTAAATTTAGTATTTTTAGTCTTGATTTTTATCGGTAATTATCTGAGACGGTCTCCTTTTCGTATTGTTTGGATGAAATATTACAACCCGTTGACGATCCGTTCCGGCCACTGGCCGTCCATGACCCGCTTCAGATTCTCAAACAGCATCCGGTACACGTTCCGGTTGGCGTCCAGGGCCGCGCCGGCCAGCCGGCCGGACCGGATGGCCGCCGCCAGGGCCCCATCGTCGATGACGGCGCCCCGGGCGGTGTTCACCAGCTCCGCCGCCTGTCGTACCTCATTGCAGGCGGCAAAGGTGGCCTACCGCTCCTCCGGCGCCAGTACCAATACTTTCATGCCTCACGCCTTCTTTTCCGTGCTTTTTCCATCTCCGCAGGGCGTGTGCGCAGTCTCCTCCACGCCTCTTGCCATGCGGACATCCTCCGCCGTGATCTCCATAAGCGCCTCCCGGGTCATCTGCTCCAGTCCCGCCAGACGATTGGCCTGGTGCACCAGGATCTGCTCGAAAATGTTCCGCACGCCCCGGGCGTTGCCGAAGGTGACGCCGTCGGTATTCTCCTCCCGGATAAAGTCCCGGACCATCTCCTCCGCCTGTTCCGTCAGGATATAGCAGCCCTTTTTGCACTGCATACGGAAGATGTCCATCATCTCGTCCACGGTGTAATCGTCAAAGTGCAAAAATCGGTTGAACCGGGACTCCAGTCCCGGGTTGGAGTGGATGAACTCATCCATCAACCCGTCATAGCCCGCCGCGATGACCACCAGGTCATCCCGGTGGTCCTCCATAGCCTTTAAAATGGTGTCGATGGCCTCCTGTCCAAAGTCGTTCTCCGCCTTTCCGTTGAGGGCGTAGGCCTCGTCGATGAACAGCACGCCCCCCAGGGCCTGTTCCACGACCTTGGCGGTCTTCAGGGCCGTCTGGCCCACATACCCCGCCACCAGGCCGCTGCGGTCCACCTCCACCAGCTGCCCCTTGGACAGGATGCCCAGGGCGTGGTAAACGCGGGCCATGAGCCGGGCCACGGTGGTCTTGCCGGTGCCGGGATTGCCGGAAAACACCATGTGCAGGCTCAAATCCGTGGTGGGCAGGCCGTTTTCCCGCCGCATTTGGTGCACCCGCACCATGTTGATGAGGCTTTTCACCTCTTTTTTCACAGCCGCCAGGCCGATGTAGCCGTCCAGCTCCGCCTGCAGGTCCTCGATCCTCTCCGGCGGCGGTGTCTCCGCCTCCGGGTGTTTGGTGCTGTCGTTGCCGGTGGAGGCGGCGGTGTTGTGTTCCGCCGCTTTTTCCTCCGGGCGGTCCGTCCTCACCGGCGGCGTCCCCCAGAAGTCCGTCCCCATGCGGCCGAGGTTGTGCTCCGTCATGGTGCGGATGACTTCCAGCTGCTGGAGGATGACCTGGTCCTTTTTGCTGATATCCTTTCGGTCCATCTTCTCACCCCTTCATCAGATCCGTGTGGGCCAGCGCCCGGAACAGGCACGCCGCCATTAACCCTGTCAGCGCCCCGGTCAAAAGAGACACCCCCAGCAAAATGGGCAGGTAGTACAGCGGCGCCGTATTCCCCAGGGACAACACCGCCGCCGCGATCTGGCCGCAGTTATGGGCCGCCGCGCCGCCGATGGACACGCCGTAAACGGACAGTCCCCGCAGCCGCGACAGGAGGATCATCACCCCCATGGCGGCAAAGCCTCCCATGAGGGAAAACAGCAACGCGTTCATATTGCCCGCGAACACCGCCCCCAGCAGGCACCGGGCCAGCAGGATGAGCACCGCCTGGGCCGGGCCCAGAACGTACAGGGCAAACACCGTCACAATGTTGGCAAGGCCCAGCTTGATGCCGGGGATGGGAATGGCCAGGGACAGGGGGATCTGATTCTCCGCCACCGAAAGCGCCAGGGCCAGGGTAGTCAGAATGCCGCACAGCGTCAGCTGCTTCGTGGTCAGTTTCACGGTCCCGCCCCCCTTATCCGATGACGGCGTCCACGCCGGTGTCCACACGCTCGCCGCCTTCCAGCTGGATGATGACCCGGGCCGGCAGGCACACGATGCTCTGCCCGCCCCGGGAGATGTGTCCTGTGTGGACGCAGTCCTGGGTGGGGCAGTCGGCGGACTCCACCCATATCTCCGTCTCCGTCAGCCGCAGGCGCAGGGTATAGCCGCCGGCGTGAATGGTCCGCTCCGTGCCCGCCGCCTCCTTCAGCGGCAGCCGCTCCGTCTCCGCGCCGTCCACGCTCACCACCGCCGTCAGCTCCGTCCCCCGGTCCTGCCCGTCCCAGACGGTCCAGCCACAGCTCACGGCCAGCGCCGCCACCACCAGGACCACCAGGGCGTCCCAAAGGCCGGGCCGCAGCTTAGGAGACGTATTCATAGGTGTACCCACTTTCCTCCAGCTCCGCAAAGTCATCCTTCAGCCCCTCCGTTACCACCACGCGGTCGTCCTCCGTCACCAGCACCAGCTGGAAATCATAGACGCCGCTGCGCCAGAAGTCCAGGGCCTTGTCCTCCCCCATGACGAACAGGGCAGTGGACAGGGCGTCGCACATGGTACCGTTGCCCAGGGTGCTGTCCGCCATCACGGTGACGGAGGTCAGCCCACTGTCCGCCGGACAGCCGGTGGCGGGGTCGATAATGTGGTGATAGCGCTTCCCATCCTGCTCAAAATACCGCTGATAGCTGCCGGAGGTGACGGCAAAGGCGTCCGTCAGGTCCAGCACACACACCAGGCCATCGGCCTCGTCCGGGCGCTTGGGGTCCTGCACGCCCACCCGCCAGGCGGTGCCGTCGGGCTTGTCGCCGATCACCAGAATGTTGCCGCCCAGCTCCACCTTGCCCCGGGGCACCCCATGCTCCTGAAAGATCTCCGCCACCCGGTCGGCGGTATAGCCCTTGGCGATGCCGCCCAGATCGATCATCGTTCCCGGGTCCAATCTGGCGCTCCCGCCGGACAGGTGCACATGCTCCATGCCCACATGCTCCAAAAGCGTCCGGAGTGTCTCCTGGTCAGGCACCTGATAGCTGTCGGTGGTGAAGCCCCAGGCGGACACCACCGGCGCGATGGTGATGTCAAAGGTACCGCCGGTGGCCTCGGTAAACTCCCCGGCCGTCTGGATGAGGCCGCAGACCTCCTCTCCCACCGTCACCATTTCGCCGCCGGCGTCGTTGAGCATGCTGATCTCGCTGTCGCCGCTGGTGCGGGACAGCAGGGCGTCCAGCCGCCGCACCTCTTCCTCCGCGTCGTACACGGCCCTGGTGGACTTCTCGCCATAGGCTGTGAGCACCATGGCCGTGTCCATGGCAATAACCTGGATGCTCTCCTGGGCCTCGTCCGGGTCCATTCTTCCGCCGCAGCCCGTCAGGCCGCACCCCGCCAGCGCCGCCAGCAGCAGTGCCGTGATCCGTTTCCATCCCATGTGATCCGCTCCCCCAGTGTCGCTTTTTTTATAATACGTTTCAGTATAACACGGACAGCACCACTTCTCAACAAAAAATCCGCAGGCAAGCCGGAACTTCCCCCCGAATCTCCAGGTTCCCCTTGCAAACCGCCGGAAAGTCTGCTATACTATTAAAGTATGTCAGCAGCGGGTCTGTTTTTCCGCTGCATCAATTTTGAAAAAACCCTTGGAGGTTGTTATCATATGGCGAAGAATCCGAGCAAAAAGTCCAAGCCGGTCAAGCGGGAGGACCCCATGAACGGCGCCATGAAGTTTTTCCTGGCCGGTCTGGTGGCGGAGCTGTATCTGCTCATCATCCGCCGCTTTTATGTGAAGGGCACTGCCGTGCAGATGTTGGCTTGGTATGACTATCTGTTTTATTTCTCCATCGCGGGCCTGGTGATCCTGATCGCCGGCGCCGTTTTGAGCACGGTGTGGCGGAGCGAGCAGAAGAAGCGGCGTATCGGCTGGTATATCGCCGGTGCCGGCGCGTTTCTGGGTCTGGCCTCCTTCCTCATCTGGAAGCTGAACGCCCCCGCCCTGACCTTCCTCAGCGTCCTGGTCCCCGTGGTCATGCTGCTGGGCATCCTCTGGAACCTGTATGACCGGGAGTGCGCCTACGCCCTGACCATTTTGGGCATCTCCCTGGTGGCGCTGTGGGGCTGCCGCCGGGAGCTTTCCAACCTGTATATGGGCACCTATGTAAAGGTCTTCGTGGTCGTGTATATCCTACTGTTGGCGCTGGCCGCCGCCGCGGCCCGGAAGGCCGGCAAAGCCGACGGCAAGCTGGGCGAATTCCGGCTTCTTCCCGTCGACGCAGACATCTTTCCCATTTATGTGGCCTGCGGCCTGTCCGCCGTGGCCATGGCCTCCGCTCTCGTCAGCATCACCGTGGCTTATTACGCCATGTGGGCCTTGGCGTTGGTGGTGTTCGCCCTGGCGGTGTATTACACCGTCAAGCAGCTGTGATCTTCAAAGCCTGAAAAGGCCCGGGACTGTCATTGTGACGGTCCCGGGTCTTTTATTTGTAGTAGACGCCCAGCACGCTTTTATGGGGCTTCGTAAAGTCGCCGAGGTCGATATCCATACCGATCTCAAAGGCCCGGTCCCAGGGGAAGCGGTAATTGGACAGCGCCACGCTGCCCCAGCCCCGTTCCTCGTAGGGCGCCAGAGACGAGATGAAATTGCTGCGCTCCAGATTTTTCACCACAGCCTCCGTGGCCTGCTCCATGCCGCTCTCCAGCCGTGCCTGCACCGCCTCCCGGTCGATGTCCGGCGCCCAGAAGTTATTGGGGTCGCCGCCCAGTTCGCCGCGAATGTACGCCAGCAGGTCCTCCCGCACCACATGCTTATAGCAGAAGTCCTTGATGATACTGTCCGCCAGCGTCCGGACAAAGGCCCGCTCCGTGGACTCTGTCTGCTCCCCGTTTTGCAGGAAGGCGTACCGGGCGATGCCGTGGCTCAAAGCCGTGCCGGTGACGATGGCCATGTCCAAAAAACCGGCGTAGCTCAGCAGATATCCCAGCTCCGCCTCCTCCGTCAGCGCCTGCTGAAAGTCATTTCCGTAAGCGCCGTTGCTGGCGTCGATCAGGATGACAGGGATCTGCTGGTTCCGGAATGTCTCCAGCCAGTCCACCAAATTGGTGTACGCATTTTTCTTCCACCTGTCCTGCTCCGCCTGGGACATCCCCGCCGTCTCATAGGCCTCCGTATCCGGCTGTGTCAACACCAGAAGCTCGATATCTGCCGCGCCGCTCCCGCCGGAGAGCTGGGAGACGTTGAAAAAAGCCAAATGCTCCTCTACGATCTCCTCCAGCGGCTTGTAATCGTAGGCGCAGGCAGGCTGGTCCTCCGTCCCGCCGAAATAGGTGACGCCCACATTCACTGCCCGGCCGTCCCAGCCGATCTCCTCCAGATACAGCTTCGCCACCGCCTTAAAGGCCAGGTCGTCCACGCCGGAGAGCAGCGCGTCCCCCTCCCGCAGCAGGCTCCGCAGATAGGCGATCTCATTCTTCTGAATGCTGTCCTCCTCAGAGGAGTCATCGATGCCCACGATCACATGGAAGTTCTCATACCCGCCGCACTGGACCGTCTGGAGCATCCGCTCCGCCAGGGCCAGCTTCCGGCTCCGGGCAGCCAGATACTCTGTCACCTGCGGTCCCGTCAGGCCGAAGTTCGCCGGGGGAAGCTCCTCTCCGTCGCTCCCCAGCCGGTAGTCCGCCTGAATGGCCTCCGCCGTCAGGTCCTCCCCCGTCAGCACGGGCCGTCCCTCCGCGCCGTAGGCCCGCAGGGCGTTGTACTCCTCCAGGCCGAAGCCCGCGTACCCGGTGGTGGGGGCCAGCCGCATGACGCTGTCCAGCAGCCACACCTGATTGTTTTCGTCCCTTGCCAATTCCCCCAGCAGCGCGGTCATCAGCTCCCGGTCCGTCATCTCCGTCCCGTCGGACAGTGTGACCGTCAGAGTCTCCGCCGTGTGGCGGGAGTTCACCAGCCCTCCGGAGAGCAGCTGGTCCATGGACAGGATGTACCGGTCGCACCCCGCCGCCTCCTGGTCCAGCACCCACTCGTACAGGGCCGCCATGTCCCCGTACTGGGTGCCGTTTTCATTGGCGGGCTGTCCGTCCAGACGGGTGCGGTACAGGTCCGCCTCCGGCATGGCCAGGGTATAGCCCACAGACTCCGCCAGGTACACCACCCGCTCCACATTGTCCGGCCGGTCGTCCAGAGGCACATAGGCAACGACCGGCTGGTCCGCCGGCGTCTCCTCCGCCGGCGTGGCTGCCTGCCGGCCGCACCCCGCCAGCAGGACACAGGCCAGCACCACCGCCAAGATCTGTTTTTTCATAGTACCTCCATTCCAAAAAGAGCGGAGCCGCCGCCCCGCTCTTTTTTCGCGCTGCTATCGTTTCTTACAGGCCGAAGGCACCCAGATTCAGGCCGCCGGTGACGCCGGACATGCCCTTCTCCATGGCCTCGTCCGCCTGGCGCAACGCCTCGTTGACAGCGGAAACCACCAGGTCCTGGAGCATCTCCACGTCCTCCGGGTCCACGGCCTCGGGCTTAATGGTGATGGACTGGACCTCCTTCTTGCCGCTGACCTTGGCCTCCACAACGCCGCCGCCCACGCTGGCGGTGAAGATCTGGGCCTCCACAGCCTCCTGCGCGGCCGTCATCTGCTCCTGCATCTGCTGGATCTTCTGCTGCATCTCCGCCTGGCGCGCCGCGCCGGACACCTTGCCGTTGGTAAATCCACGGCGAGCACTGTATCCCATAGTTATGATTCTCCTTTACTTGATCTGGATATTATCGAACTGACTGCCGAACTTCAGCAGGTTCTGAAAATTTTCCTGGGGCGTCGCCTTGGGCGGCTCTCCCACCCGGAAGGTCAGGCGCACCGGGACCCCGGCGGCCTTGGACGCCTCCTCCCCCAGGGCGGAGCGGACCCGGTCGTTGTCCAGCCGGCCCAGGGTGATGTCATCGGGGGCGTAGACCGTCACCATGTCCCCCTCCAGAGAGCCGGTGCACATGTCCAAAAACGCCCGGTACATAGGCGGCAGGCGGCCCTTGCACCCCTCCGCCAGCGCCCGCCACCAGTTGCCGCCGGCAGCTGCCGGCGCCGGCTGCTGGGAAACGGCGTGGGCCGCGGCGCCGGCCGGCACGGCGGAAACACTGGTCTGTCTCTTCGGCGCCGGCTCCGCAGGAATGTCGGGCACCCGCTCTTCCTGGCCCTCCGCCACGGGCGGCTCCTCCTCCGGCAGGGGCGGTCCCTCCTCCCAGGGAGG
>JAETPK010000143.1 GCA_021771265.1 Oscillospiraceae bacterium | reverse complement strand
ACCACCGCCGGCTTCGACAAGTGGGTGGCCAACACCCTGCTGGGTATTTCCACGAATCCCACCGTCATCCTGATCATCATTCTGCTGATCTTCTTCGTGGTCACCATGTTCATGGAGTCCATCGCCACCCTGACCCTGTTCATGCCCATCATCTATCCCATCGCGCTGCAGGTGGGCATCGATCCCATCGTGCTGGGCGTCATGATCACCGTGGTCATCGGCGTGGGCCTGGTGACGCCGCCTGTGGGCATGTGCCTGTATGTGGCCGCTGACCTGATGAACCTGCGGGTGGGCAAGGTCATGCCCTACCTGGTTCCCTATCTGCTGGCGACCTTTATTGTAATCGCCCTTTTGATCGCGTTCCCTCAGTTGATCACGATCCCCGCTGGCCTGATCGCCGCCGGTTGATTGACAAACGGTTGGGAATATGCAATAATAAATAGCTAAGCAATGATTATTCCTATACCGATAAGTGAGGATGTTTTATGGCGGCAAAAGATCGTTCCCAGAAATCAGCGCCTCTTTTCCGCACCCAGTCCGTTGTGGACAGCGTTGTGGAGTGGATCGTGAATCAAATCATTGACGGCACTTTAAAACCGGGAGACAAGCTGCCCACCGAGTTGGAGATGTGCCACGCGCTGGGCGTGGGCCGGAACTCCATCCGAGAAGCGATCAAAAAGCTGCAAGCCTATGGCGTTGTGTATATCAAGCGGGCAGAGGGTACTTTCATTGCGGAAAAATACAGCCAGAAAATGCTGGACCCTCTGCTGTATGGCCTCATTTTGCAAAATGATGACTGGAAGAGCTTCATCGATCTCCGCCGGGCGATCGACATCGGAACACTGTATGTGGTGACCCGTCAGGAGCGCTCCCTGGAGGATATGGCAAAGCTCCACCGGGCACTGGCCCATTTGGAGGAGATGACTTCCGACCCAGGCACCTCCTTCCAGAGTATTCAGGAGGCGGACACTCAGTTTCACCATTGTCTGGCGGAACTGACCCACAATCCCCAGTTGATCACGATGTCCACTTATATCGGACGGCTGACGATCCCTTCCCGTCTGAAAACCACCCGCTTTATTTTGGAGCAGGGACTTTGCCGGGAGTATATCCAATTGCATCAGCAGATCGTCCGCATCGTGGAGACAGAGGATGTGGCAAAGATCGAGGATACCGTCAATATGCACTACACGTTCTGGGAACGTGATAAAGTGTAACACCGTATAAAAAGCGTGCCGCGAATAAAAATTCGCGGCACGCTTTTTTCTTTAATTGCCCGAAATATATATAAGGCGAAGCAAAATCGCAGGCAAAGCCGGCGTTTTAGGCGGTTAAAATTTCGATAATTTATATTGGAACTTTGTTAAGAACTTATAAATTCCAATGGTTTGTAAAATCAAGCCA
The DNA here is from genome assembly GCA_021771265.1 of Oscillospiraceae bacterium. Taxonomy (GTDB): domain Bacteria; phylum Bacillota; class Clostridia; order Oscillospirales; family Oscillospiraceae; genus Oscillibacter. Next base: position 1,641 of record JAETPK010000143.1, on the reverse strand, counting down.
AAAGTGACCGTCCGGCGGCACGCACGACGCCGCAGCAAACAATTTTTTTGTAAAAGTTGCAAAAAATAGTGAAAGCCAATATGTTCACCTTGTTAATAACCTGATAATATTGTGAGTTCTACATAAAGCAAAACGGGAAATTCCGTGGAAACGCCAATTTACGGAACGCGGCGGGACAGGGTATCATAAGAAAAGCAACGTGGGATGTAGGATGTAGGATGTGCTAAATGTTGGAGGTGTTGCGGCTCTTCGACAGGAAAACTCAAATCCCCGGCATCGGCGGCTTCTCCTGGTATATGGAGAGCAGCCAGTATCTCAACGTCTGGTCCATGCTGATCGTCGGTATCGCCATCAGCGTCTCCCGTACTCACCTGAAGGTGGCGGTCATGGACGAGCTGGCCATGAAGGCCGGCCCGATCCCCTATAAGCTCCAGCAGGGCTTCGTGGCCCTCATGAGCATTGTGTTCTACCTGGTGGTCGCCTACTCCGGCTATGTGTACGCCATGCGCTCCAACCAGGCCATCTCCACCATGCCCTCCCTGAAAATGAGCATGGTGTACTGGATGTTCCCTGTCACCGGCGTCCTCAGCGCCCTGTCGACCGCTGTGGACTACATCGCATTTTTGACGGATAAGGAGGGCCTGGCCAAATGATTGCTTTCCTTTTGATCGCGTTTTTCGTCCTGATGGTGCTGGGCGTGCCCATTGCCATGTCCCTGGGCCTTGCGTCCATGGGCGGCATCGTGTTCATCAGCCACGCCAATCTGCTGACGGTCTGCCAGCGGATGTTCGAGGGCATGAACTCCTTCGCCCTGCTGGCCATCCCCCTGTTCACCTTCGCCGGCTTCACCATGAGCAAGGGCGGCATCTCCGACCGCCTCATGGATTGGTGCTATTCTCTGGTGGGCCGTATCCCCGGCGGCCTGGGCCACGTGAACATCCTCTCCTCCATGGTATTCGCCGGCATCTCCGGCTCCGCCGTGGCGGATACTGCCGGCGTGTCCGGCATGATGATGCCCAACATGGTAAAAAGCGGCTTTACCAAGGAGGAAACCACGGCCGTTACCGCCATTTCCTCCACCATCGGCATCGTCATCCCACCCTCCATCCCCATGGTGGTCATCGCCGGCATCGTGGGCATCTCCACAGGCAAGCTGTTCCTGGGCGGCATCATCCCCGGCATCCTGCTGGGTCTGGCCCAGATGGCCGTCTGCTACATCAACGCTAAGCGCAACCGTATCCCCGTAGGCGAGGGTAAATTCAGCATGCGAGAATTCCTGCGCTGCACCTGGCGCTCCCTGCCCGCCCTGATGATGCCCATCATCATCGTCGGCACCATCTCCGCCGGTATCGTCAGTCCCACGGAGGCCGGTGCCATCGCCGTGGCCTATGGCCTCATCGCCGGCGGCCTCATTTACCGGGAGCTGAAGCTCAACGACATCGTCTACGCCCTGAAGGAAACTGTCAAGACCAGCGGCCGCATCTTCGTGGTCATCGGCGCCGCCAAGCTGTTCACCGTCATGCTGACCACCGCCGGCTTCGACAAGTGGGTGGCCAACACCCTGCTGGGTATTTCCACGAATCCCACCGTCATCCTGATCATCATTCTGCTGATCTTCTTCGTGGTCACCATGTTCATGGA
>JAETPK010000033.1 GCA_021771265.1 Oscillospiraceae bacterium | reverse complement strand
CCTGGTGGAAGAGGAAGATATCCAGTTCATCCGCATGCAGTTCACTGATATTTTCGGGCAGATGAAAAACGTCGCCATCACGGCCTCTCAGCTGGAGCGGGCCGTAAACAACCAGATCATGCTGGACGGCAGCTCCATTGAGGGTTTTGTCCGCATCGAGGAATCCGACCAGTACTTGTGGCCGGACCTGGATACCTTCGCCATTCTTCCCTGGCGGCCCCAGTACGGCAAGGTGGCCCGCCTCATCTGCGATGTCCACAACCCTGACGGCACCCCCTTCGTAGGCGACCCCCGTGGCGTGCTGAAGCGGACGATCCAGCGGGCGGAGCGCCTGGGCTACACCTTCAACGTGGGTCCGGAGTTGGAGTTTTTCCTGTTCCAGACGGACGAAAACGGCGATCCCACCACCAGGACCTCCGACCAGGCCGGTTATTTTGACCTGGGGCCTCTGGACCACGGCGAGAGCACCCGCCGGGAGATCTGCCTGTGCCTGGAGGATATGGGCTTTGAGATTGAGGCAAGCCACCACGAGGTGGCCGCCGGCCAGCACGAGATTGACTTCAAGTATGCCGATGCTCTGGCCGCCGCCGACAATATCATGACCTTCAAGCTGGCGGTGAAGACCCTGGCACAGAAAAACGGTCTCCACGCCACCTTCATGCCAAAGCCCGTCTACGGCGAGGCCGGCAGCGGGATGCATGTGAACATGTCCCTGTTCAAGGATGGAAAAAACGTCTTTTTCGATGACGCCGACCCCCGGAAGCTCTCTCCCCTGGCCTATCAGTTCATCGCCGGCCTGCTGGCCCATGTCCAGGGCTTCTGCGCCGTCACCAACCCCCTGGTCAACTCCTACAAGCGCCTGGTCCCCGGCTATGAGGCCCCCTGCTACCTGGCCTGGTCCACCGGCAACCGCTCCGCTCTGGTCCGCATCCCCACACCCCGGGACCAGGCCACCCGTGTGGAGCTGCGCAGCCCCGACCCCTCCTGCAATCCCTACCTGGCCTTGGCCGCCTGCCTGGCCGCCGGACTGGACGGCATTGAAAAGGGGATGACGCCGCCGGAGGAGATCGTGGAAAACCTCAACGAGATGTCCCCTGCCGCCTTGAAAGCCCAGGGCATCGCCAAGCTGCCCGGCACGCTGGAGGCCGCCATCCACGCCCTGGAGGTGGACAGCGTTATCACCGACGCCCTGGGGCCCCATGTCACCGCCCAGTACATTACCGGCAAACTGCGGGAATGGGAGGAGTACCGCACTCAGGTCTCCCAGTGGGAGCTGCGGAAATATCTGGTGGCTTACTGAATCTGCAAGTTTTTTGAATCCAAGGGAGAAGAGGTGGTTTCATGGACAGGATCGTGGTGGCTTTTGCCAACGAGGAGGCGCAGCGCCGGATCCTGCGTCTGTTGGAATCCAACGGCCTTGCACCCGCCGGCTGCTGCTTTTCCGGCGCCGAGGCCATCCGGCTCATCCGCAAAATGGGCAGCGGCGTGGTGGTGTGCGGCTTCAAGCTGCGGGACATGACCGCCAATGACCTGGCCGCCAGTCTTCGGGGCACCGCCGCGCTGCTGGTAGTCTCCTCCGCTGTCAATCTGGATTACTGCGAAGGTGAAAACCTCTACAAGCTGGCCTCTCCCACCTCCCGCTCGGATTTTTTTGCCTCCCTGGACACCCTGCTGCAATTTGAATCCAAGCACCTCCGCCATCCCGCGCCCAAGCGGAAGGAAGAGGAGCAGAAAGTTATCCAGCGGGCCAAGGAGCTTTTGATGGACATCAACCGCATGACCGAGGCAGAGGCCCACCGTTTTCTGCAAAAGCGCAGCATGGACGCCGGGCTGAAAATGGTGGAGACCGCCCAGATGGTCATTGACTCTTATACGCACTGACTTCGCCTTCTTGGCGGAAATCTCAATGAAATGGGAGGAATTCCAATGCTGGAACCTGACCAGAGAAACCATTTACTGTATGACCCGTCCCTGGAGCACGATGCCTGCGGCATCGGCGCCGTGGTGAGCTTAAAGGGCATCAAAACCTACAAAACCGTGGACGACGCCTTGAAGATCGTGGAAAAGCTGGAGCACCGCGCCGGCAAGGACGCCGCCGGCGAGACCGGCGACGGCGTGGGCCTCATGCTCCAGGTGCCCCACAAGCTGATGATGAAGGCGGCCACCGCCGAGGGCATCCGTCTGGGCGGCGAACGGGATTACGGCGTGGGCATGTTCTTTTTCCCCACCGACCCCCTGAAGCGGGCCCAGGCCAAGAAGATGCTGGAGATCATCGTGGCCAAGGAGGGCATGACCTTCCTGGGCTGGCGGGACGTGCCCACCCATCCGGAGGTGCTGGGCGAAAAGGCCCGGGCCTGTATGCCCACCATCTGCCAGTGCTTTGTGAAGCGGCCTGACCGCTGCAAGCAGGGGCTGGCCTTTGACCGCAAGCTCTATGTGGTCCGCCGGGTATTTGAGCAGTCCAACATCAACACCTACATCGCCTCCTTCTCCAGCCGGACCATCGTCTACAAGGGCATGTTCCTGGTAGGGCAGCTGCGGAAATTCTATGACGACCTCCAGGACCCCGACTGCCAGAGCGCCATCGCCCTGGTCCACTCCCGCTTCTCCACCAACACCACCCCCAGCTGGGAGCGGGCCCATCCCAACCGCTACATTCTCCACAATGGCGAGATCAACACCATCCGGGGCAATGTGGACCGGATGCTGGCCCGGGAGGAGACCATGTCCTCCGCCGTCATGGAGGCCGATATGGACAAGGTGCTGCCGGTGGTGGACCAGAGCGGCTCCGACTCCGCCATGCTGGACAATACTCTGGAATTTCTGATGATGAACGGCATCCCCCTGCCCCAGGCGGTGATGATGTGCATTCCGGAGCCCTGGGCCAACGACAAGAAAATGAGCCGGGAGAAGCGGGATTTCTACCACTACTACGCCACCATGATGGAGCCCTGGGACGGCCCTGCCGCCATCGTGTTCTCCGACGGCGACACCATGGGCGCCGTGCTGGACCGCAACGGCCTGCGCCCCTGCCGGTGGTATCTGACCAACGACGATTATCTGATCCTCTCCTCCGAGGTGGGCGTGCTGGACATTTCCCCGGAGAAGATCGTGAAAAAGTCCCGCCTTCAGCCCGGCAAAATGCTGCTGGTGGACACGCTGAAGCAGCAGCTGGTGGATGACGAGACCCTGAAAAAGCACTATGCCCGCCAGCAGCCCTACGGCGAGTGGCTGGACCAGCATTTGGTATACCTGAAGGACCTGAGCATCCCCAACAAGCGGGTGGAAAAGCACACCCAGGACATGCGGGACCGGCTGTACAAGGCCTTCGGCTACACGTATGAGGAGGTGAAGGACTCCATCCTCCCCATGGCCCGGGACGGCGTGGAGCCCACCTCCGCCATGGGCGTGGACACTCCCCTGGCGGTGCTCAGCGAAAAGCACCAGCCCCTGTTCAATTACTTCAAGCAGCTCTTCGCCCAGGTGACCAATCCCCCCATGGACTCCATCCGGGAGGAGATCGTCACGGACACCACCGTCTACGTGGGCGCCGGCGGCAACCTCTTGCGGGAAAAGGCGGAAAACTGCACGGTCCTGCAGATCCACAACCCCATCCTCACCTCTGTGGACCTGATGAAGATCCGCTATATGGACCAGCCGGGCTTCCAGGTGGAGACCATCTCCCTGCTGTATTACAAGTCCATGCCTCTGGAGCACGCCATCGACCGGCTGTTCGTCAACGTGGACCGGGCCTATAAGGAGGGCGCCAACATCCTCATCCTCTCCGATCGGGGCGTGGATGAAAACCATGTGGCCATCCCCTCCCTGCTGGCGGTGTCCGCCCTGGAGCAGTACCTGGTCCGCACGAAAAAGCGCACCGCCGTGTCCATGATCCTGGAGAGCGCGGAGCCCCGGGACGTACATCACTTTGCAACGCTGCTGGGCTACGGCGCCCAGGCCATCAACCCGTATCTGGCCCAGGAGTGCGTGGAGGAGCTCATCACCGTGGGCCTTCTGGACAAGGATCCCTCCGCCGCGGTGGATGATTACAACAGCGCCATTCTCCACGGCATCGTAAAAATTGCCTCCAAAATGGGTATCTCCACCATCCAGTCCTACCAGTCCGCTCAAATCTTTGAGTGCGTGGGCATCAACAAGGATGTGGTGGACAAATACTTCACCAACACCATCAGCCGCGTGGGCGGCGTTGGGCTGGAGGAGATCGGCGAGGGCGTGGAGTGGAATCACAACCGGGCCTTCGACCCCCTGGGCCTGGGCTATGACACCACACTGGACTCCACCGGCACCTATAAGCTGCGCTCCGGTCCCGACAAAGAGGACCATATGTACAACCCCCGGACCATTCTGCTGCTGCAGAAGGCGGCCCGGGAGGGTGATTACGCCGTCTTCAAGGCGTACAGCGCCCTGGTGGACTTTGCCGACAAGCCCCATACCCTGCGGGGATTGCTGGACTTCCGCTTTGACGAGAGCGGCGGCATCCCCATCGACGAGGTGGAACCGGTAAGCTCCATCGTCAAGCGTTTCAAGACCGGCGCCATGAGCTACGGCTCCATCTCCCAGGAGGCCCACGAGTGCATGGCCATCGCCATGAACCGCATCGGCGGCAAGTCCAACTCCGGCGAGGGCGGCGAGGCCCGGGAACGGCTCCACGACGAGCGCTGCTCCGCCATCAAGCAGGTGGCCTCCGGCCGCTTCGGCGTCACCAGCGAGTACCTGTGCAGCGCCCAGGAGATCCAGATCAAAATGGCCCAGGGCGCCAAGCCCGGCGAGGGCGGCCACCTGCCCGGCAAAAAGGTGTACCCCTGGATCGCCAAGACCCGGTGCTCCACTCCCGGCGTGACCCTCATCTCTCCCCCGCCCCACCATGACATCTACTCCATTGAGGACCTGGCCCAGCTGATCTACGATCTGAAAAACGCCAACCGCCGTGCCCGCATCAGCGTCAAGCTGGTGTCCGAGGCAGGCGTGGGCACCATTGCCGCCGGCGTTGCCAAGGCCGGCGCCCAGGTGGTCCTCATCTCCGGCCACGACGGCGGCACCGGCGCCGCTCCCAAGAACTCCATTCTGGGCGCCGGCCTCCCCTGGGAGCTGGGCGTGGCGGAGGCCCACCATGCGCTTATCCAAAACGGCCTGCGCCGCCAGGTGGTCATTGAGACCGACGGCAAGCTCATGACTGGCCGGGATGTGGCCATTGCCTGCATGCTGGGCGCCGAGGAATTCGGCTTCGCCACAGCCCCTCTGGTGGCCCTGGGCTGCTGCATGATGCGGGTGTGCAATCTGGACACCTGCCCCGCCGGCATCGCCACCCAGAATCCCCAGCTGCGCAAACGCTTTTCCGGCAAGCCGGAATACATCATCAACTTCATGGAATTCGTGGCCCAGGAGCTGCGGGAATATATGGCCCGTCTGGGCATCCGCACCGTGGATGAACTGGTGGGCCGCAGCGATCTGCTGCGGGTCCGGGAAAAGCTGGTGACCCACCGGGCGGAGACCCTGGACCTCAGCGGCCTGCTGCAAAACCCCTACGGCGACCATGTGCCCCACTTCGACCCCGGTGCCGTCTATGACTTCCACCTGGAAAAGACCGTGGACATGAGCGTGCTGCTGGAAAAGCTGGGCCGGAGCCTCAAGGGCAAAAAGACCGGCAGGCTGGACCTGCGGGTCTCCTCCACGGACCGCTCCTTCGGCACATTGTTCGGCTCCGAGATCACCCGCCTGTGCGGCGACTCCCTGCCGGACGACAGCTATGTCATCACCTGCCACGGAGGCGGCGGCCAGTCCTTCGGCGCGTTCATCCCCAAGGGCCTCACCCTGACGCTGGAGGGCGACTGCAACGACGGCTTCGGCAAGGGCCTCTCCGGCGGCAAGCTCATCCTCTATCCTCCGAAAAACAGTCCCTTTGACCCCGGCGAAAACATCATCGTGGGCAATGTGGCCCTGTACGGCGCCACCAGCGGCCGGGCCTATATCTGCGGCTGTGCCGGTGAGCGGTTCTGCGTCCGCAACTCCGGCGCCGTGGCGGTGGTGGAGGGCGTGGGCGACCACGGCTGCGAATATATGACCGGCGGCCGCTGCGTCATCCTGGGCCCCACCGGCAAAAACTTCGCGGCCGGCATGTCCGGCGGCATCGCCTACGTGCTGGATGAAAAGCACGACCTGTATTTGCGTCTGAACAAGGAGCAGGTGCTCATCGACACCCTGACGGAGTCCCACGACATCCAGGAGCTCCGCGCCCTCATTGAAGAGCACGTGGCCGCCACCGGCTCCCCCAGAGGCAAGCAGATCCTGGCAGCCTTCCACTCCTATATCCCCTGCTTCAAAAAGGTCATGCCCCGGGATTATGACCGGATGCTCCGCTCCATCGCCCAGTACGAGGAGAAGGGCATGAGCCGGGAGCAGGCCGAGATCGAGGCGTTTTACGCCAACACCAAACACTGAGAAAGGAGGGCAAGCATTATGGGAAAGCCCACCGGATTTTTAGAGTACATCAGAAAAGACGACCCCACCCGCGCCCCCGCCCAGCGGGTCCGCGACTGGGAGGAATTCCACATTGACCTCCCCGACGCCGTCCGGGAACAGCAGGGCAGCCGCTGCATGAACTGCGGCGTCCCCTTCTGCCAGACGGGCATGCTCTATGAGGGCAGGACCTTCGGCTGCCCGCTCCACAACCTCATCCCCGAGTGGAACGACATGATCATGAGCGGCAACCGCTCCCACGCCCTGAGCCGTCTGCTGAAAACCAATAACTTCCCGGAGTTCACCGGCCGGGTCTGCCCCGCCCCCTGCGAGCAGGCCTGCATCTGCGGCATTTACGGCAGCTCCATCACCATCCGGGACAATGAGCTGTGCGTCATTGAGGACGCCTTTGCAAGCGGCCACATGAAGCGCCGCCGTCCTCCCCAGTGGTCCGGCAAAAAAATCTGCGTGGTAGGCTCCGGTCCGGCGGGTCTGGCAGCGGCGGACCAATTGAACCGCCGGGGCCACTCCGTCACCGTGGTGGAAAAGGAAGAACATCCCGGCGGTCTTCTGACCTACGGCATCCCCAACATGAAGCTGCCTAAGTCCGTGGTGCAGCGCCGCGTCGATCTGATGACCGACGAGGGTGTCAGCTTCGTCTGCGGCGTGGACGCCGCCGATCCCAAGACTGCCCGGCGCCTGCTGGCGGAATACGACGCCGTCATCCTCTGCTGCGGCGCCGGGAAGCCCCGCCCCCTGGGGCTGGACACCCAGGGCGTCAGCGGCGTATTCTACGGCACGGAGTATCTGAAGGCCGCCGTGGAGCGGCACATCTTCAAAAAGGCCGAGACCGCCGCCCCTTCCGCCCAGGGCCGTCATGTGGTCATCATCGGCACCGGCGACACCGCCAGCGACTGCGTGGCCACCGCCCTGCGGGAGGGCTGCGTCTCTGTAACCCAGCTGGTTCGCCGCCCGGAGAAGGACTACCTGAAGGACGGCCAGCTGCCCATGGACTACGCCCACGAGGAGGCCGTGGCCGTCACGGGACACGATCCCCGCCGCTTCGGCGTCCAGGTAAAGGAACTGGTCCGCGGCGAGGACGGCGCCCTCGCCGGCGTCGTCACCACCGAGGGCGACACGCTGCCCTGCCAGCTGCTCATCGGCGCCACCGGCTTTGCCGGCTGCCGGGAGGACGTATGCGCCGCCTTCGGCGTGGAGGCGGACAAAACCGTCCGCACGGCGGAGGGCGGCTATGCCACCAACGTGGAAAAGGTCTTTGCGGCCGGCGACATGCGCCGGGGCCAGTCCCTGGTGGTGTGGGCCATCGCCGAGGGCCGGGCCGCCGCCGCGGAGGTGGACGAATACCTGATCGGATACACGAACCTGGTGCGGACCATGTGAGCCGGCCGGCATCTGCCTTAGAGTAGGGCACGTCCCCGGGCTTTGGGGTGTTTGGCGAAGGGGGCAGCAATAAGGTCACAAGAATTGCCTTATTCTCCACATGGTTGGGCTATTCGGCGCCAGATGAAATCGTCCTGAAATTTGATCAGGCTGCCCCTCCCAGGACAGGAAAAATATTGCGTATCTCCATAGGCAGCTCTCTGTTGTCCATGCGGGAAAAGGCCTGAAAAATTGGCTGGTAAAGACAGGCTTTTCTAAGAATTATCAGCGGAAACCGTGGCACTCCTCAGTCGATTTGTATAAATGCCGGAGAATTTTTTGGGCAAATACGCAAAAGTCTTGGCAAATACGACCATTGACGTGGTATGATCTCCCGTGATAAAGTCATACCATGAACAAGGCAAGGACGCCTGAGAGAGGATCTCTCCGGCGTCCTTGCTTTTTTGTATGTGTGTTTTAAAGGAGGTCACTTTATGTATTCAGCTGTCAACACCATTTGGGTCCTGTTGGGCGCGGCCCTGGTCTTTTTCATGCAGGCAGGCTTCGCCATGTGTGAGGCGGGCTTCACCCGGGCCAAAAACACCGGCAACATCCTGATGAAAAACCTGATGGACTTCTGTATCGGTACACCTACCTACTGGCTGCTGGGCTTTGGTCTCATGTTCGGCGGCGCGGGCGCCGTCATCGGCGGCTTTGACCCCATGGTCCGGGGCGATTACGCCGCCGCTCTTCCTGCCGGCGTTCCCCTGTTTGCCTTTCTCATTTTCCAGACGGTCTTCTGTGCCACCTCCGCCACCATCGTCTCCGGCTCCATGGCGGAGCGGACCAAATTCATCTCCTACTGCATTTACTCCTTCTGCATCTCCGCGTTCATTTATCCTGTCTCCGGCCACTGGATCTGGGGCGGCGGCTGGCTGAGCCAGCTGGGCTTCCACGATTTTGCCGGCTCTACGGCAGTCCACATGGTGGGCGGCGTGTGCGCCTGCATCGGCGCCGCCATCCTGGGTCCCCGCATCGGCAAGTACGATAGGGACGGCAAGCCCCGGGCCATCATCGGCCACAACCTGTCCCTGGGCGCTCTGGGCGTGTTTATCCTGTGGTTCTGCTGGTTCGGCTTCAACGGCTGCTCCACCGTCAGCATGGAGAGCGACGATGTGCTGGTTTCCGCCGGTCTCATCTTCGTGAACACCAACATGGCCGCCGCCGTGGCCTCCTGCGTCACCATGGTCTACACCTGGCTGCGCTGCAAAAAGCCGGACGTGGGCATGACCCTTAACGCCGCCCTGGCCGGCCTGGTGGCCATTACCGCCGGCTGTGACGTGGTCTCTCCCACCGGCGCCGCCATCATCGGCATCGCGGCGGGCCTGCTGCTCCCCATCTCCGTCAGCTTCTTTGACGCCGTGGTGAAGATCGATGACCCTGTGGGCGCCATCTCCGTTCACGGCGTCTGCGGCGCCGCCGGCACCATTCTCACGGGCCTGCTGGCCGTGGACGGCGGCGTGTTTTACGGCGGCGGCTTCCGCTTCCTCGCCATCCAGTGCTTGGGCGTCCTGGCCACCGCCCTCTGGGCCGCTGTTATGATCACCATCGTCTTCCAGATCCTCAAGCACACCATCGGCCTGCGGGTCTCCGCCGAGGAAGAGCTGAAGGGCCTGGACATCACGGAGCACGGCCTGCCCTCCGCCTACGGCGGCTTCGCTTTCACCTATGATGACACCCCCGACGGCCTGCCTGTGGCCGCTGGCGAAGTCTCTGTCCAGAAGGCCGTTCCCGTGGAGGTAGTCACGCCCCTGGCCGTGACGGTTCCCGCCGGCGGCGTGAAGATGACCAAAATCGATATCCTCTGCAAGATGGAGCGCTTCGACGCCTTGAAACGTGCCATGTTCGACATCGGCATCACCGGCATGACGGCCATCAACGTCATGGGTTGCGGCGAGCAGCGGGGCAAGTCCGAGGGCTACTTCCGCGGCGCCAAGGTGGAGGCCACCATGCTTCCCAGCATCCAGGTATCCATCGTGGTCAGCAAGCTGCCGGTGGACCTGGTGGTGAACACCGCCCGCAAGGTCCTCTACACCGGCAGCATCGGCGACGGCAAGATCTTTATCTACAATGTGGAGAACGTTGTCAAGGTCCGCACCGGAGAGCAGGGCTACGACGCGCTTCAGGACGATGTCAACTAAACAATCCGCTTTTTCATCAAGGCTCCTTTCAAAGAAAAGTGGCTGGCCGAGGCCAGCCGCTTTTCCGTATGCTTCCGGCCGTTTGGGGAACACTACCAGGGCAGCCAATCCCATATGACGGAGGTGTTCCCTATGGACTATCTCAACGCGTTTCTCTGCGGCGGCATCCTCTGCGCCATTGGCCAGATCCTCATCGACAGGACCCAGCTGACGCCCGCCCGCATCCTGACCGGCTATGTGGTAGCCGGCGTGCTCCTCAGTGCCCTGGGGCTATATGAGCCCATTGCCCAGTGGGGCGGCGCCGGGGCCTCGGTGCCCCTTACGGGCTTTGGCCACCTGCTGGCCAAGGGTGTCCGCAAGGCCGTGGCGGAGCAAGGCTGGCTGGGGGTGCTCACCGGCGGCCTCACCGCGGCGGCAGGCGGCATCACGGCGGCCATGGTGTTCGGCGTGGTCATGGCGCTTCTGTGCAAGCCCGGCGAAAAGCGATAGGCAAGGCGCGGACGGTCCTCCGTCCGCGTTTTGTCATTCTTTTGTTGTTCTTTTTTGTCGGAAAAGCTGGTATACTAATGTTATATCAAAAGACTGACAGAAAGGATCTGTACCATGCGCCGATTTTTTTCCATGCTTCTGACAGCCCTGCTGCTGTTTTCTCTGACCGCCTGCGGCTCCGCTCCAGCCCCCGGCTCCAGCGGCCCATCTCAACCGGAGGAGCAGCCCTCCGCGGAAGCGGGCCAGGAAACGCCTGCCCAGCCGGAGCCTTACACCATTCTGGACCCCACCGTCATGCCGGAGGGCGGCAGCCGGGACGGCGTGACCTATGCCGCCTATGACGGCGTGGTGGAGCATCTGTTTTTCCACCCTGTGGTGGCCTATCCGGAGCTGGCCTTCGACGGGGACTACAAATCCGACGGCATCGATGACTGGATGGTCACTGCCGGGGAGTATCTGAAGATTTTGGAGAGCGTGTACGAAAAGGGCTACATCCTGGTGGACATCAACGACTGCTGGAGCGAGCAGACCGGGGAGGACGGCCAAGTCCGAATGGTAAAGAACACTCTATACTTACCAGAGGGCAAACAGCCCCTCATCCTCTCCTATGACGATGTGAACTACTATGAATACATGCTGGAAAACGGCTTCACCTACAAGCTCATTCTGGGAGAGGACGGCAGGCTCTGGTCCTGGGGACTGGACCCGGAGGGCAATGAAGTCACCAGCCGGGACCTGGACGCCGTCACCATTCTGGATAAGTTTGTGGAGGAGCATCCCGACTTCTCCCCCTTCGGCGCCAAGGGCTGCCTGAGCCTGACGGGCTACGAAGGCGTTTTAGGCTACCGCACCCAGACGGACAAGGACAATTGGACAGCGGAGCGGGAGGCCAACCGGCAGAAAGAGATCGAAGCCGTAAAGCCCATCATCGCCGAGCTGAAGCGCACCGGCTGGACCTTCGGCAGCCACACCTGGGGCCATATCAGCCTCAACACCCGCACCTATGAGACCGTCACCGCCGATATGCAGAAGTGGTTCGACGAGGTGGGAAGCCTGGTGGGAGAGACGCAGGTGCTGTTCTATCCCTTCGGCGGCCGCCTGGACGGCGACGATGTGCAGCAGACCGGTCCCGCCTTCCAGTGGATGCAGCAGCAGGGCTTCCGCATTTTCTGCTCCGTGGGCATCGACTCATGGTCCAAGTGCAAAAGCGACATCAGCGCCGTCATCTGCGACCGGCTCCATCCCGACGGCACCACGCTCCGCTCCGCCAAGGGCCGGGAGCGGTATATGAAGTTCTACGACGCCAAGGACATCCTTGACCTGAGCGTCCGTCCCCAGCGGGAGGTGGGCTGGCAGTCGTAAGAGCACGTCCTGACTCCTTCGCGCCGCCTCCGCTTCGGCAGGCTGCGCCGCGAGATGAAATGAAACAGGAGGAATCTATATGACCCGTGAAGAACTGAAGGCCGCGGCCGTCGCCATGCTGGACCGGGCCTATTGTCCCTACTCCCACTTTCCCGTGGGCGCCGCCCTGGAGTGCGGCGACGGCACGGTATTCACCGGCTGCAACATTGAAAACGCCGCCTTCGGTCCCACCATCTGTGCCGAGCGCACCGCCGTGGCCAAGGCCGTCAGCGAGGGGCACACCGATTTCGTCCGCATCGTGGTGGCCGGCAGAAGCAAGGACTTCTGTGTGCCCTGCGGCGTGTGCCGCCAGGTGCTGCGGGAGTTTGCTCCCAACATGGAGGTCATCTGTCTCAACGCCGCCGGAGAGGAGCAGGTCTTCACCCTGCCGGAGCTGCTGCCCCACAGCTTCGGGCCGGAGTACCTGACATGAAGCTGACGGAAGCGGAAGCGGCGGCCCGCATTGCCGCCGCGCCGGAACACAACGTATGCGTCCTGCGCATTGAAGAGGGGGACTTCGGCTGTGAGGAACGGCGAAAGCCGGCACCCCTGTGGCTCCTGTGCCAGCGGGCCGATGGCGTCCGTTTCTCCCTGGACATCCCGGAGACGAGGGTGGAGGCCCTGGGTCTCACGGAGGGCTGCACCTGCCGGGAGGCGGACCTCCGCGTCTGAGGTGCGTCAGCGGTGTTTCCCGCAATTTGAATTGACTTTTTCCCAGCAGATTGATATAATACACATGGTTTTCAGGCAAAATTCAAACAATAAGTGAGGTGAGAACATGGACAGCTGCAGTCAGGGTCACAGTAGGGGCAGAGGCTCCGGATATGGGTCCGGTCAGACAGGGCTGCTCCTGTTCTGACCCGTCTTTCCGCGTCTTCCCATCCGGATCCGCTGTCCGTCCCAAGCTGCACGCCCCCGATGGGGCGGCACAGGGCTGCGTGGGCAGCGGATTTTCCGCGCCCATTTTCGCCCTGTGTCCGCCTCTGAATTACGTGTAAAGGAGGATATCGGACATGACCAACAAGAACATTTCCTTCCAGGAAACCACTCCCGCAGTCCGCCATCCCGACTACAAGGCGGAGATCGCCGCCTTGCTCCGGGGCAATCTTGCCCCCAGGCAGCTGAAAAGCCGGCTGGAGGACTACCATGCCCATGACATCGCCGCCGCCCTGGAGCTGCTGCGGCGGGATGAGCGGAGCCGGCTCTACATTCTGCTGGACGCCCCCACCCTGGCCGGCGTCCTGGAATACTCCGGTCAGTTTCCCGCCTACATGGAGGAGCTGGGCATCCGGAAAAAGCTGGAGGTCCTCTCCCTGCTGGAGACCTCCACCGTGGTGGAATACCTGCGGGGACTGGAGAAAAGCCAGCGCGCCGCTCTCATTGACCTGGTGGAGGACGATGTAAAGCGGGAATTCGCCCTGTTAAGCTCCTTCAGCGAGGAAGAGATCGGCAGCCGGATGACCACCAACTATATCTCCATCCGCTCCGATCTCACTGTGCGCCAGGCCATGAAGGAGCTGGTACGCCAGGCTGCCGACAATGACAACATCTCCACTCTCTACGCTGTAGACGAGTCCGGCGTGCTGGTGGGCGCCATCGACCTGAAGGAACTGATCATCGCCCGGGAGACCACGGCCCTGGAGGACATCCTCATGACCTCCTACCCCTACGTCTACGCCGACGAGCTCATTGAGGACTGTGTGGAGCGCATCCGGGGCTACTCCGAGGACTCCATCCCGGTACTGGACGCCGGCAACCGGCTGCGGGGCGCCTTGATGGCCCAGGACGTGGCCCAGCTGGTAGCCGATGAGCTGAACGAGGACTATGCCAGGCTGGCCGGTCTGACGGCGGAGGAGGACCTGCGGGAACCTCTGCGAAAGAGCATCGCCAAGCGGCTCCCCTGGCTCATCGTCCTGCTGGGCCTGGGGCTGCTGGTCTCCAGCGTGGTGGGTCTTTTTGAGCGGGTGGTGACCCACCTGGCGGTGATCGTCTGTTTCCAGTCCCTGGTGCTGGATATGGCAGGCAACGTGGGCACTCAGTCCCTGGCCGTCACCATTCGGGTGCTGATGGACGAGCAGGTCAGCCCTCGGCAAAAGCTGTATCTGGTGGGCAAGGAGGCCCGGGTGGGCATGGTGAACGGCACTGTGCTGGGATTGCTATCCTTCGGGGCCATCGGGCTGTACCTGATGCTGCTGAAGGGCCAGGCACCGCTGTTCGCCTTTTCCGTGTCCTTCTGCACAGGCGCCGCTCTGCTGGTATCCATGGTGCTGTCCAGCGTGGCGGGCACGGCCATCCCCATCCTGTTCAAGCGGCTGGGCGTAGATCCCGCTGTTGCCTCCGGCCCCCTGATCACCACTGTCAACGATCTGGTGGCGGTGGCAGCTTATTACGGCCTTGCCTGGGGCCTGCTGATCCACCTGCTGCACTTTTGAACAAAAATAGGAATAAGGAGGAAATAACTGTGGAATATAGATGCAGAGTGACCGTGCTCGATAAAAAGCTATTTTCGGAACTTCAGGCACAATATTGCGCCGTTCCAGACAGTGGAAAGTGCCCGTGCTATAATGTGGGCGATGAATTCATTTTTTATCGGAACGACGAAAGAGATGACTATTGGCACTGTGGTGAGGGGACCCTGGTCAGATCCGGAAAGCCAGACGAGGACTGTTTACAATCGCCGGGGGCGGCTCATTGCGGAAGCAAAGGGGTTCCTTTTTGCTCGGAGGCATGGGATGCTATCAGTCGCTATATTTATACAGCGCTTCAAGGTGGAAGTATTATGCATGGATGGACAAAGGATGGCAGGGTCATGATCGCCTGCTGCAATGATGGGACGAGGCCTGTGATTTTCAAAATAGAGCGTATGGACTGTGAATAAGCCATGAAATCCCGGCTTGCCGGAGTCTTGTTTGCTTGAAAGGCGCAGAAAGAGGTGGAGCCCACCTCTTTCTGCGCTTTCTTGCCGGATAGAACTGCGTCGAAATCAGGACCTTCGTCCGCGGGAGCATGAAAAGGCATCGGAAATTCCGCGATAAGCTTTTGCAAGACGGCCTCAGGCCAGGGCGTATCCGGCGAGAGCGGCCGCCAGCAGTCCCGCCAGCAGCCCCTGGACCGCCTTTCCGGCGGCGCAGCTCCGCAGGCACAGGCCACTGCCCTCCAGCACGGCTGCCGTCTGGCACAGTACGGAAAGGCCACCCCAGCCCGCCATGGCGGAGGCCAGGATAAAACTGAAACGGTCGGCGCGCAGCAGGGGCGTCAGGGAGAACAGCTCCGTCAAACCCACCAGCGTCGGCCCCAGCCATCCGCCCAAGGCGGTCAGAGGGCGGGCCAGCACATAGAAAAACGTCACGAAGGCGCAGACGGACAGCATCCCGGAAAGGCTCTCCCCCACGGCGGCCACAAAGGCGGAGGAGAGGGATACCGCCTGAAAGGCGGCCGTGCCCATCTCCCGCCGGGTCGGGCCGCGGCCACGGCCCCGAAACAGCAGCCCCGTCAAAAGGGCGGACAGCAGGTGGATGAGCCACAGCCACACCCCCGCCCGAACGCTGCCGAAGGCGCCTGCGCCCAGTACACTGATGAGGAACACCGGATTGGAGTTGTTGCAGAAGGCCAGCAGCCGCTCCGCCTCCGGGCGGGACAGCCGGCCCCTGCGGTACAGGTCCGCCGCGGTTTTCGCTCCGATGGGGTAGCCGCCCACAAGGCCCAGCAGCAGGGCGGAGCTGCCCACGCCGTCCACCCGGAACAGCGGCTCCATCAGTCCCGCCAGCATGGGAGACAGCAGCTCTCCCAGCCCCAGGGACAACAGCAGGGAGGAAACCACCAAAAAGGGAAACAGCGCCGGAATCACAGACCTGGCGCACAGGGCCAGGGCCTCCGCCGCCGCGGCGCGGACAAAGCCCGCCTCCGCCAAAAATAGTACCAAGACCCCGACAAGGGCCAGACAGGCCGCAGCCCGCCAACGCATCCGCATATCGATCACCCGGTTATTTCTATGCGTCTTCGCGGAAAACCATGCCGATCCCCGCAAGTCGGACAGGCAAGGCGCATACAGTCGGACAGAGGTGAAGTATATGGAGCGAAACCGAAGGGAGCGGGAGAGCGGCGTGCTGAGCACGGTGGCGGAGTTGTTTGACCTGCCGGCGGATGTGGTGGCGGGGCTGCCCCGGATGGAAATGGTGGGCAGCCGCCAGCTGTATCTGGAACATCACCAGGGCATCCTGGCGTACAGCGACAGCCGCATTGACATCAACACCGCCGCCGGGGTGCTGTGTGTCAAGGGAGAGGGATTGTCCCTTCTGGCCATGACGGCGGAGGAGCTGCGGATCGGCGGGCACCTGGCGTCAGTGGAATGGGTGAAGTGAATGCTGAATCAGATCTTGAACCGGTTCCGGGGCCAGGTGCGGCTGCGGGTGGAGACGGCGTTTCCGGAGCGGGTCCTGAACCTGTGCGGCGCCCGGGACCTGTCCTTCTGGGACCTGGAGTGGGAGAGCCCCACTGCCTTTACCTGCCGCCTCAGCCGCCGGGATTACCATGCCCTCCGCCGGGCGGCAAAGCATTTGGACTGTGACATCACCCCCATCCGGCGGGAGGGGGTGCCCTACTTCCTTGGGCGGTTCCGCAAACGCTACGCCCTGGTGGCGGGGCTTGCCCTGTGTGCCGCCGGCCTGTCTTTCGGGACCCTGTTCATCTGGGATCTCACTGTGGAGGGCAACGAGACGGTCCCCACGGAGGAGATCCTCCGTTCCCTCCAGAAAAACGGCGTGGATATTGGGACTTTTGGCTTTTCCCTGAGTGCGGAGGACCTGCGCAACCATGTGCTGCTGGACATTCCGGAGCTCAGCTGGATCACGGTGAACGTGTCCGGCTGCCGGGCGTACGTGCAGGTGCGGGAGCGGATGCCGGCGCCGGAGATGGTGGATAAGCGGAAGCCCGCCAACGTGGTGGCCCGGCGGGCGGGACTGGTGCAGAAGGTCCAGGCGCTGGATGGCGTGGCCTGTGTGCTACCGGGTTCTTCCGTGGAGGAGGGGCAGCTTCTCATCTCCGGTGTGGAGGACACGGACACCGTGGGCGCCCGCATCCTGGCGGGTATGGGCACCGTGCAGGCGAGAACCTGGTACACGCTCACCTGCGCCATGCCCCTGACCTCTCCGCAAAAGCAATACACGGGAGGGGAAAAGGCCCTGGTTTCCCTGGTGTTTGGGACCCACCGTATAAAATTCTTTGCAAACAGTAGCATCGAAGGGGCGGAATATGATAAAATAACCAAAAGGCACCGCCTGTCCCTGTTTGGCCTACCGCTGCCCGTCACGCTGGTGACGGAGCACTGCCGGCTGTATGAGACCGCTGAGGCGGCGGTAGAGCCTATGGCGGCCAAGACGGCGGGGGAGCAGCTCTTGACAGAGTATCTCCACACCCTGGTGGACCCCTACGGCACCGTGGAGAGCACCCTTTGCACCACCCGCCAGAAGGGCGACACCCTGCTGGTGACGCTGACGGCGGAATGTCTGGAGCAGATCGGGGAATCGGTGCCCATATACACGGAAGATCCGGGCTGACAGCCCGCAAGGATACAGGAGTGATCGCATTTGGAACAGAGAATCAGCATTGAGCGCCTGGAGCAGGCGGTGAACATCTTCGGCTCCTTTGACGAGAATATCCGCCTTTTGGAGCAGGAATTCGGCGTCACGGTGGTGAACCGGGACGGAGAGCTGCGGGTGGACGGCGAGGCGGAGAGCGTGATGCTGGCCTGCAAGGCCATCCAGGCTCTGCTGACCCTCTCCTCCCGGGGAGAGGCCATTGGTGAACAGAACGTCCGCTACGTCATCGGCTTGGTGCGCGCGGGAAAGGAGGCGCAGATCGCGGAACTCACCGGCGACGTACTGTGCATCTCCGCCAAGGGCCGGCCGGTAAAGCCCAAGACCATCGGCCAAAAGGAGTATATCGCCTCCGTGCTGCAAAACACCATCACCATCGGTGTGGGCCCGGCGGGCACCGGCAAGACGTATCTGGCCGTGGCCGCCGCCGTGCAGGCATTCCGGGACAAGCAGGTGAACCGCATCATCCTCACCCGCCCGGCGGTGGAGGCCGGCGAGCGGCTGGGCTTCCTGCCCGGCGACCTCCAGAGCAAGGTGGACCCCTACCTGCGGCCCCTGTACGACGCCCTGTTTGACATGCTGGGGGCGGAGACCTACCAGAAATACCTGGAGCGGGGCAACATCGAGGTGGCGCCCCTGGCCTACATGCGGGGCCGCACCCTGGACGACAGCTTCATCATCCTGGACGAGGCCCAGAACACCTCCCGGGAGCAGATGAAAATGTTCCTGACCCGTCTGGGTTTCGGGTCCAAGATCGTCATCACCGGCGATGTTACTCAGATCGACCTGCCTGACGGCAAGGCCTCCGGCCTCAAGGAGGCCATGCGGGTGCTGCGGAACGTGGAGGGCATCGGCATCTGTGAGCTGACCAACGCCGACGTGGTGCGCCACGTGCTGGTCCAGCGGATCGTGAAGGCCTATGAGGATTATGAGACCGCCAAGAGCGGCGGAAAGGGAGGGAAGCGGTAATGGCCAAGCGTCACTATATACCCGTCACAGCGGATATCCCCGGCGCCGCCAATGAGCGCAGCTGCGGCTTTATCCGCAAGGTCATCCGGGCCGCCCTGGCGGCGGAGGGCGTCGTCATCCCCTGCGAGGTGGACGTGCTGCTGACAAATGACGCGAACATCCACCGGATCAACCTGGATATGCGGAATGTGGACCGCCCAACGGACGTGCTGAGCTTCCCGGAGTTTGACCTGACCCCCGGCGAACTGCCCACGGAGGAGGACGCGGACCCGGGCACGGGGCTGGTGCCTCTGGGGGATATGGTCATCTCCATGGAGCATGTGGCGGCCCAGGCGAAGGAGTACGGACATTCCAACCGCCGGGAGCTGGCGTATCTGGTGACCCACTCTGTGCTGCATCTGCTGGGCTACGACCATCTGGACGAAGGTCCCCAAAAGCAGCAGATGCGCCAGCGGGAGGAGGCCATCCTGGCGGAGCTGGGTATTACCCGGGAGGAATAACAGTGAAACGTTTTTTAGGGATCTGGGTGCTGATTTCCATTTCCATGGCGGCGCTGTGCCAGCCGGTGCTGGAATGGCTTTTGAATACGGCGGATTTCGTGGCATGGCCGCTTTTGTGCGGCCTGGCGGCGCTGGTGCCGGCGGGACTCCTCAGTGTTTGGCTCTCGATGCGGAAACAGATCCAGGAGCTGGAACGGCGCGTTCGGGAGCAGGAAACCGACGTTTTCCTGCTGCGGCGTGAACGGGAGGAGGCGGGCCATGGAACCCACTGAGCGGACCTGCCCCTGGTGCGGCAAACCCATGCAGGCGGGATATATCCCCGCCCGGGACAAGCTGTACTGGCAGAAGGCCAACGGCTATTTCACGCCCCTGGCATCCGGGAAGGGGCTCAAGCGGCTCTTTCAGCCGGCGGTGCCGGAGGCGTGGGCCTGTCTGGACTGCGGGAAAGTGGTCATCGACCTGGAGACCCCCGTCATGGGTGCGGGATTGGCAGCTCCCCGCACCGCCGATTAAAAAGAGAGGTTTGCCGATGACGTGGCATCTAAGACCCATCGCCGCCTGCCTCCCGCTCTGTCTGATTTTATGTGGCTGCGGCGACGCGCCGGAGGCCGCCGCCCCCGCCAGGGAGGATACGCCGCCTGCGGAGAACGTGGTGCCGCTGGCAGCGGCCTGGGCTTTTATAGCCTGACATTGGTAACGGCGAAAGACGGACGGCTCTATTATAGGTATAGGAACCAGGACATCGGCTTTTACACCAATGACCCATCCGCTGATAAAATGCCCGCCCTGCCCTGAAAATGAGCACGGGCAGGCTCCGCTGCATACACTGTCCCGAGGTGATTTGGGATGATATTGCTGCAAGACGGGATCATTGCGTTTCTCTCCGCCGTGGGGCTGGCCACGGTGGTGTGGCTGGCGGCGGGAACGGTCTTCCATGCCGGGCGGCCCGCGATCCCCGGGCTGATGCTGGTGCTGCCCCTGCGGGGGGAGGCTCTGGCGCTGGAGGGAGATTTCCGGGAGCTGCGCCGGGTCCGGCACCGCCTGCCGGGCAGCCGCATCGTGCTGGCTGACTGCGGCATGAGCGCTGACGCGAAGGCCCTGGCCCGCTGCCTGGCGGAGCGGGAGGAAAACGTCATTTTAGCGGAGGGGAACACCTTCCCCACAGAGTAATACATAGAGAGGCAGAGTATGGAAGAACACATCACCTGTGACGGCACCGTACACAGCGTCATTTTTCAAAACGCCGAAAACGGCTATACGGTCCTGCGCCTCCTGACGGAGGAGGGGGAGGTCCTCACGGTGGTGGGCTGCATTCCCTGCGTGGCACCGGGAGAGCATCTGACGGTGTCCGGCGTCCTGGAGCAGCATCCCCAGCACGGGGAGCAGCTGCGGGCGGTGGAACTGGAGCGGTTTTTGCCGGAGGATGAGGAGGAGATCTTCAACTACCTCTCCTCCGGCGTCTGCAAGGGAGTTGGTCCCGCCACCGCCCAGCGGATCGTGGAGCGCTTTGGCCGGGAAACACTGGACATTCTGGAGCAGGAGCCGGAGCGGCTGACCTCCATCCGCGGCATCACCGCCAAAAAGGCCCAGGAGATCGCCGGGAGCTTCCGCCGGCACATGGGGCTGCGGCGGCTCATGGAGTTCCTGGCCCGCTACCAGCTGCCGCCGGTCCTGGCCATGCAGCTGCGCCAGCAGTACGGCGACGCGGCGCTGGAGATGGTGCAGGAGAATCCGTACCTTCTCAGCAGCGACAGCTGCGGTGTGGAATTTGCCCTTACCGACGGCATCGCCATGAGCATGGGCATCGCGGCGGACAGCGGCGAACGGCTTCAGGCGGCGGTGACCTTCGAGCTGAGCCACAACGAAAATAACGGCCACGTGTTCCTGCCCCGGCCCAAGCTGGTGGCCGCCACCTGCCAGCTGCTCCAGTGTGGCCAGGAGCTGGTGGAGCAGGCTCTGGATGATCTCATCGACCGGGGGGCCGTGGTGCAGGAGCGGGTGGCCAATGTGGAGGCCTGCTATCTCCGGCGTCTGTGGGAGGCGGAGACCTCCGCCTGCCGGCGGCTGAACGGTCTGCTGGCCGTGGACGCGGACCGCAGCGGCCAGGCGGCCCGGACCATCGAGGAGATCCAGCGGGAGCAGGGCATCACCTACGCGCCCCAGCAGCGCCAGGCGGTGGAGCTGGCGGCCCGCACCGGCGTCCTCATCCTCACCGGCGGCCCTGGCACCGGCAAAACCACCACCGTCCGGGGCATCGTGGCGCTGTTTCAGAAAATGGGACTGGACATCGTGCTGGCGGCCCCCACGGGCCGGGCGGCCAAGCGCATGAGCGAGCTGACGGGCATGGAGGCCCAGACCGTCCACCGTCTGCTGGGACAGACATGGAACGACGCCACCCATCAGGTGACGTTCACCAAGACGGAGCAGGAACCCCTGGAGGCGGACGCGGTCATCGTGGACGAGATGAGCATGGTGGACCTGAGCCTGTTTTCCGCCCTGCTGCGGGCCCTGCGGCCCGGCACCCGGCTGGTGCTGGTGGGGGACGCGGACCAGCTGCCCTCCGTGGGCGCCGGCAACGTATTCTCCGACCTCATCCGCAGCGGCCGGGTGGAGACCGTGTTTTTGCGGGAGGTGTTCCGTCAGGCGGAGCAGTCCGCCATCATCCGCAACGCCCATTCCGTGAATCTGGGGGAGCCGCCCCGGCTCACCAACGACCAGGGGGACTTTTTCTTTTTATGCCGCCGGGACGGGGAGCGAACGCTGGCCACGGTGGTGGACCTGTGCCGCAGCCGTCTGCCGGAGAAAATGGGCGTCCCCGCCGACCAGATCCAGGTGCTGACCCCCACCCGGAAGGGACCCAGCGGCACGGTGAGCCTGAACCGCAGCCTCCAGGCGGCGCTGAATCCTCCCGGGCCGGACAAGCGGGAGCTCCAATGGGGGGAGCGGCTGTTCCGGGAGGGAGACCGCATTATGCAGACCCGCAACGACTATGACGTGGTGTGGGAGAAGGCGGACGGTACTGTGGGGACCGGCATGTTCAACGGCGACGTGGGCAAGATCGTCCAGATCGACCCCTCCGGCGAGTGGTTGACGGTGGATTTTGACGGCCGGGCGGCGCTGTACGGCGTGGAACAGCTGAACGAGGTGGATCTGGCCTACGCTATGACAGTCCATAAAGCCCAGGGCAGCGAGTACCGCTGCGTGGTGCTGGCCGCCATGCCGGTGGCCCAGTCCCTCATGGTGCGGGGCGTGCTGTATACAGCCCTTACCCGGGCCAGGGAGCTTTTGATCCTGGTTGGGGATGATGCCGCTGTGCGGGCCATGGCGGCCAATGACCGGCAGCAAAGGCGGTATTCAGGCCTGCGGTGGCGGCTGGCCCACAGTGGGGATGTTCCATAGCGTCCATACCTGGACAGGGAAGTGACACCTCGGTGGAGGTGGGCAATGCACCCCCCATTTTCTCCCCGTGGAGAAAAC
>JAETPK010000032.1 GCA_021771265.1 Oscillospiraceae bacterium | reverse complement strand
CAGCAGAATATCCGAAACTTTTCAATTATCGCCCACATTGACCACGGCAAGTCCACGCTGGCGGACCGGCTGCTGGAAAAATGCGGCGCCGTCTCGGCCCGGGAGATGTCCAGCCAGCTGCTGGACAACATGGATCTGGAAAAGGAACGGGGCATCACCATCAAGGCCCGGGCTGTCCGCCTGCGCTACAAGGCACAGGATGGAGAGGTGTATGAGCTGAACCTCATCGACACGCCGGGCCATGTGGACTTCAACTACGAGGTGTCCCGGTCCCTGGCTGCCTGCGAGGGCGCCGTGCTGGTGGTAGATGCCACCCAGGGCGTGGAGGCTCAGACCCTGGCCAACACGTATCTTGCCATGGAGCACGACCTGGAGATCCTGCCGGTGTTCAACAAGATCGACCTGCCCGCCGCCGACCCCCAGAAGGCTAAGCAGGAGGTGGAGGACATCATTGGCCTGCCGGCTTTGGACGCACCGGAGATCTCCGCCAAAATGGGCATCAACATCGAGGCGGTCCTGGAGGACATCGTGAAAAATGTGCCGCCCCCCGCCGGCGATGTGAACGCCCCGCTGAAGGCGTTGATTTTCGACAGCCAGTACGACAGCTACCGGGGCGTCATTGTGTATTTCCGCGTCATGGAGGGCAGCATCCGCACTGGCCAGCAGGTGAAGCTCATGGCCTCCGGCGCCGTGTATCAGGTCATCGAGTGCGGCCGCCTGCTGCCCCTGGGCCTGGAGCCCTGCGACTGTCTGGAGGCCGGCGAGGTGGGGTATTTCACCGCCAGCATCAAAAACGTCCAGGATACCCGGGTGGGCGACACTGTCACCGACGCCGCCACCCCCACGGCGGAGCCCCTGCCCGGCTACCGCCCCGTGCAGCCCATGGTGTACTGCGGCATTTACACAGAGGACGGCTCCAAATATCCGGACCTGCGGGACGCCCTGGAAAAGCTGCGGCTCAACGACGCCTCCTTGAGCTTTGAGCCGGAGTCCTCCGTGGCCCTGGGCTTTGGTTTCCGGTGCGGCTTTTTGGGGATGCTCCATATGGAGATCATCCAGGAGCGGCTGGAACGGGAATTTGACCTGGACCTGGTCACCACGCTGCCCTCTGTTGTCTACCATGTCTATAAGACCGACGGCACCATGGTGAAGGTGGACAACCCCCACAACTATCCGGACCCCGCCACCATCGAACACGCGGAGGAGCCCTATGTGAAGGTGAGCATTATTGCCCCCAACGAGTATGTGGGCAACATTATGCCTATGTGCCAAAGCCGCCGGGGCGAGTTCCACGATATGCAGTATCTGGACACCCACCTGGTGGAGCTCCACTACCAGATGCCCCTCAACGAGATCATCTATGACTTCTTCGATACCTTGAAGGCCAACACCAAGGGCTACGCCTCTTTGGACTATGAGCTTTCCGATTACAGGCCCAGCGAGCTGGTGAAGGTGGACCTGAAGCTCAACGGCGAGGGCGTGGACGCCCTCAGCTTCATCGCCCATAAGGACAGGGCCTATCCCCGGGCCCGCCGCCTGTGTGAGAAGCTGAAGGAGAATATCCCCCGCCAGCTGTTCGAGGTCCCCATCCAGGCGGCCATCGGCGGCCGGGTCATCGCCCGGGAGACAGTGAAGGCCATGCGCAAGGACGTGCTGGCCAAGTGCTACGGCGGCGACGTCACCCGGAAGAAAAAGCTGCTGGAAAAGCAGAAAGAGGGCAAGAAGCGGATGCGGAGCCTGGGATCGGTGAAGGTGCCGACAGAGGCATTCCTGGCGGTACTAAAGCTGGACGAGTGACTTGCCCGCTGTGAATGGAACGGGACTTTTAAACAAACATCCGCAAGCATGCAGCATTGCAGCTTGCGGATGTTTTTATGTGTCGCCCAGGGTCACCAGCAGCGTACCGTTCGCCTGGTCCAGCCAGGAGCAGCGCAGCCGCTTGGCGCGGAGGCCCTCCTCTGTTTCCAGCGTGCAGGTAAAGGTATACACCGGGGCATCTTCCAGAGCGGCCAAAATGACGTCCAGCCGGGTGGCCCGGCGGATGCGGGCCCGGAGGGCGCCGGGCGCCTGGCCGTGGATATACCGGGCGGCCAGAGAGCGATATGTGGTGTCCGGCGGCAGGAAAGCATTCCCGCCCAGCAAGCGGCAGGCGCCGCTTCCGGCATCCACGGAAAGAATAAAATCATAATCCCGCAGCACCAGGGCCTCCGTCAGCTGGGCCCGCTGGCGCTGGGCGCTGATATCCACGGCACAGTAAAAGGCCTCCACATGGCGGCTCTCCGGGTCCTCCGCCAGCTCCAGCATGGAGCGGACCCATATGCGTTTGCCCTCGCCCAGGGAGAAGCGGTGCTCAAAGCCATGGTGGGCGCTGCCCTGGGAGAGAGCCTCCAGCAGGGGAATTGGACGGAAGCGGCGGTCAAACTCCGCCTGCTGGTCCGGGTCGGGGATATTGTCCCGGATGTGGCGCAGGCAGGCGTCGGCGGAATTGCCGAACAGGACGCCGGTGAGATAGCGGCTGGCGCTGCGGCTGTCCAGGATGCGGTCGGCGGACAGGTCCAGCCGAACGGCGGCCAGAGCGGATCTGGCCTGCTTTTTGAACCGGGCGCTCAGCTGGCCAAAGCGCTGGGCGGCGGACCGGCGGTCGCTGATGTCCTCCGCCTTTCCCAGGAGACCGTATACGTTGCCCTTGCTGTCAAACAGGCTCACCAGAGAGGCCCGGTACCACCGCCAGCCCTGTCCGCTGTAATTGCCCCGGTATTCCAGCGTGCCGGCGCCTGGCCGGGCGGAGGCCCGCCGCAGGGCGGTGACAAGGCGGCCGCGGTCCTCCGGGTGAATGGAGGAAGAGGACTCCAATGTCTGGAGATACTGTTCCACCCGACAGGCGGAACGGCGGCCGTCGGCGTCGTAGGACTCCACATGGGCGGTATCTGTGACCGGATCATAGTCCAGGCTGACGATGTGGGAGCGGTCCAGCAGAAGATCGCAAAGCTGCGTCCGCAGACGAAGCTCGTCGCTGGTCTCCTGCTCCCGGGTCATGTCCACACAGGTGATAAACAGCTGATGACCGTCCGTGCGCACCTGCCAGACAGCCTCCAAAAGGACCCGCAACACCTGGCCTTCCCGGGTCCGCAGACGGCACATCTGGCGGTAGGGGACATCTGTGGCCCGGGAGCGGAGCAGAGCGAAGGCCAGGCCCTCCCGGTCCGCCTGGTGCACCCGCCAAAGGGGCTCCGCCTGCAGGCGCTTGGTCAGCTCCGCCGCCGGATAGCCCAGCAGCTCCGCCAGCCGCCGGCTGAGGCACAGAACCTCCGGCTGTCCGTCCCTTGGAACGCGGAACAGGGCGAAGGCCGTCGGCAGAGTATCCCGCAGGGCGTCCAACCGGTTCTGGGCGGCGGTCAATTGGGCTTGGGCCTCTTCCAGGCGCTCCTGCGTCCGGCGGGGCAGGTCGATGTCCAGCAGCATGGTGTAAAACACCGTGGAGCCGCCGTCAGTGCGCATTCGCTCCGCCCGGAGGTTTACCCACAGGGGGGCGCCCTCCCGGCGCCGGAGCCGCAGGTCGTGGTCCACCGAATGGCCTTCCCGCTGGGCGTCCAGCAGGGCCTGCAAAAGGGCAGGCCAGTCCTCCCGTTCCACCAGGGCGGAAAGATCCCGGGAGAAACGGTCCAGCAGCTCCTGCCGGCTCCAGCCGGTAAGCGTGCACAGCTGCCCGCTGAAGGACAGGCACCGCAGCCCCTCCCGGCTCAGCTCCAGCACCGCCACGGCGCCGGGCAGATTGTCCGCCATGAGGGAGGCGGGGTCCCGGGAGCTTTCTCCCTGGGGCTCCAGCAAGCAGCCCACCACGCCGTACATGACCTGGTAGCAGGTGACGGTGAGGAGGCTGCCGGCGGCTTCATAGGAAAAAGAGGCGGCAGAACCGGAAAAGGCCACAGTGTGCAAAGGCGCCAGGGCGGGCAGCTGCCGGAAATCGTGTACCCGGGTGAAGCGGCTGCCTTTCAGCTCCGCTGCCGGAACGCCCAGCAGCGTGCCGGCGGCGTTGTTGGCAAAGCGGCAGATGAGATCCACCATTTCACCGCTGCCGTTGGTGACCACCTCCGCCAGCAGAAAGGGGATACGGCTGCCCTGAAAGGACTTTGTGAATTTATCCAGATGCTTGGCCACGAGATCCCCCCTGGAAAAGAAAAAATCACTTCTATTATATATACGGAAAGGGGCACTTGCAAGGAAAAACGGATATTCGCAAAAAAATTGCCGAATAAAGGTCGACCTTCTCGGAAGTGCACAAAAAATGTTACCTTTTGGCCGAAAAAGTCTAGCTGGAAAAACGCCCTTCAATCATTGACTGTGCTGGAAAAAACCATCATAATGTCATAAAATATAGTAAAATCGGTAAAGTGCGGACCGAAATATGGAGGCGGTTATGGAAAAAGGCTATTTGGTGTTACAGGATGGCCGGGTGTTCGAGGGCATCCGGTTCGGCGCCCCGGCGGACACCGTGGGAGAGCTGGTGTTTACCACCGGCATGTGCGGTTATATCGAAACCTTGACGGACCCCAGCTACGCAGGGCAGATCGTCATGCAGACCTATCCCCTCATCGGCAATTACGGCATCATCCGGGAGGACTTCGAGGGCGCCTGCTGTGTAAAGGGCTATGTAGTCCGGGAGTGGTGCGACGCGCCCTCCAACTTCCGCACGGATTGCGACCTGGATACCTTCCTGAAGGAGCAGGGCGTGCCGGGCCTGTGGGGTGTGGACACCCGGGAGCTCACCCGCATCATCCGGGAGCACGGCGTCATGAACGCCGCCATCTGCAATGAGATCCCCGTGGACCTGACGCCCGTTGCCACCTACGCCGTCACCGGCGTGGTGGAGGCTGTCACCTGCAACTCTCCCTCCGTCCATCCAGCAGTGGGGGAGGAGCGGTTCCGCGTCTCCCTCATTGATTACGGCGCCAAGCACAATATTATCCGGGAGCTCCAGAAGCGGGGCTGCACGGTGACGGTGCTGCCCGCCGCCACCGCTGCCGAGGATATCCTGGCGGCGGACCCCGACGGCGTCATGCTCTCCAACGGTCCCGGCGACCCGGCGGAGAACGTCTTTGAGATCGCCCAGATCCAAAAGCTCCTGGGCAAGGTGCCCATGTTCGGCATCTGCCTGGGCCACCAGCTGACGGCCCTGGCCGCCGGCGGCCGGACCTACAAGCTCAAGTACGGCCACCGGGGCGTGAACCAGCCGGTGCGGGATGTGTGCGGCGTCCGCACCTTCATCACCAGCCAGAACCACGGCTACGCCGTGGACTCCGACAGCATCCAAACCGGCAGCCTCCGCTTTGCCAATGCCAACGACGGCACCTGCGAGGGCATCGATTACCCCGGCCTGAAGGCCTTTACCGTGCAGTTCCACCCCGAGGCCTGCACGGGCCCCAAGGACACGTCGTTCCTCTTTGACCGCTTTGTGGAGCTTATGAAAGGTGGTGAGTGCTGATGCCTCTCGATACTTCCATCAAAAAGGTCCTGGTCATCGGCTCCGGCCCCATCGTCATCGGCCAGGCCGCTGAATTCGACTATGCCGGCGCCCAGGCCTGCCGGGTGCTGAAGGAGGCCGGCGTCAACGTGGTGCTGTGCAACTCCAATCCCGCCACCATCATGACCGATCAGGCCATGGCGGATGAGATCTACCTGGAGCCCCTGACGGTGGAGACCATCAAGCGCATCATCAAAAAGGAAAAGCCCGACTCCATCCTGGCGGGCCTGGGCGGCCAGACGGGCCTGACCCTGGCCATGCAGCTGGACAAGGAGGGCTTTTTGGAGGCTCAGGGCGTCCGCCTGCTGGGCACCGACGCAAAGGCCATTTCCCGGGCCGAGGACCGGGAGCTCTTTAAGGAGGCCATGGCGGAGATCGGCCAGCCGGTCATCGCCTCCGACATCGCCGAGACCGTGGAAGACGCCCTGGCCGTGGTGGACCGCATCGGCTATCCCGTCATTGTTCGTCCCGCTTTTACCCTGGGCGGCGCCGGCGGCGGTGCGGCCAAGAACGCAAAAGAGTTGCGCACCATCGCCCAGACGGGCCTGGACGCCTCGCCCATCACCCAGGTCCTCATCGAAAAGGCTATTTTCGGCTGGAAAGAGATCGAGTTTGAGACCATGCGGGACAGCGTGGGCAACGTCATCGCCGTCTGCTCCATGGAAAACTTCGACCCTGTGGGCGTCCACACCGGCGACTCCATCGTGGTGGCCCCCACCCAGACCCTGGCGGACAAGGAGTTCCAGATGCTCCGCTCCGCCTCTCTGGATATCATCACCCACTTAGGGATCGTGGGCGGCTGCAACTGCCAGCTGGCCCTGAACCCGGATACCTTTGAGTACGCAGTCATTGAGGTGAACCCCCGCGTGTCCCGCTCCTCCGCCCTGGCCTCCAAGGCCACCGGCTATCCCATCGCTAAGATCACCACCAAGATCGCCCTGGGCTATACCCTGGACGAGATCAAAAACGACATCACCGGCAAGACCTGCGCCTGCTTTGAGCCCACGTTGGACTACATCGTGGTGAAGATGCCAAAGTGGCCCTTCGACAAGTTTGCCGACGCCTCCCGGACCCTGGGCACCCAGATGAAGGCCACCGGCGAGGTCATGGCCATCGGCCCCAGCTTTGAGATGGCCCTCATGAAGGCCGTCCGGGGCGCCGAGGCGGGGCTGGACAGCCTGAACCGCAAGCCGGACCCCGACGATGACGCCCCCATCTGGGAGCGGCTGCGCCGGGTGGATGACCACCGGCTGTTCACTGTGTTCGAGGCGCTGAAATCCGGCGTCTCCGTGGACGAGATCTTCGGCATCACCCGCATCGACCGGTGGTTCCTGGCCAAACTCAAGAAAATGGCCGACTTTGAAAAAGCCCTGGCCAAGGACGGCCTGACGGCAGAGCACTATGAGACCGGCAAGCGCTTGGGCTACCCCGATGACACCCTCAAGCGCCTCTCCGCCGCCGACAGCCTGCCGGCGGCGCCCAGGAAAGCCGTTTACAAGATGGTGGATACCTGCGGCGCCGAGTTCGACGCCGAAACCCCCTATTTCTACTCCAGCTTCGACCAGTTCTGCGAGTCCCGCACCTTCCCCCGCAGCGGCCGGCCCGTCATCATGGTCCTGGGCTCCGGCCCCATCCGCATCGGCCAGGGTATTGAGTTCGACTATTCCTCCGTCCACTGCGTGTGGACGCTGAAGGAGCTGGGCTATGAGGTGGTCATCGTCAACAACAACCCCGAGACCGTCTCCACCGACTATGACACCGCCGACCGGCTGTACTTCGAGCCCCTGTTCCCCGAAGATGTCATGCACATCATCGATGTGGAAAAGCCCGTGGGCGTGGTGGTGGCCTTTGGCGGACAGACGGCCATCAAGCTCACCAAATACCTGGACAGCCACGGCATCCCCATCCTGGGCACCTCCGCCGAGTCCATCGACATGGCCGAGGACCGGGAGCGGTTCGACGAGCTGCTGGAGCGGTTCCACATCAAGCGTCCCAAGGGCTGCGGCATCACCGGCATGCAGGGTGCTCTGGACGCCGCCCATGAGCTGGGTTATCCCGTGCTGCTGCGTCCCTCCTACGTCATCGGCGGTCAGAACATGGTCATCGCCCACAATGACGAGGATGTGCGCACCTATATGGAGGTCATCCTCTCCGGCAAGATCGAAAACCCCGTCCTGGTGGACCAGTATCTCATGGGCAAGGAGCTGGAGGTGGATGTCATCTCCGACGGCAAGGATGTCCTCATTCCCGGCGTCATGCAGCACATCGAGCGTACCGGCGTCCACTCCGGCGACTCCATCGCCGTGTACCCGCCCTTCTCCATCGGCGACAAGATGCTGAAGGTCATCATCGACTGCTCCGAAAAGCTGGCACTGTCCCTGGGCACCCGCGGCCTCATCAATATCCAATACCTCATCTACCAGGGGGAGCTGTACGTCATCGAAGTGAATCCTCGGGCCAGCCGCACCGTGCCGTATATCTCCAAGGTCACCGGCGTGCCCATGGTGGACCTGGCCACCCGCGTCATGGTGGGCCAGCCCCTGAAGTCCCTGGGCTACGGCACCGGGCTGTACCGCCAGCCTCCCTATGTGGCTGTGAAGGTGCCCGTATTCTCCTTTGAGAAGATCACCGACGCCAACGCCGCCCTGTCCCCCGAGATGAAGTCCACCGGCGAGGTGCTGGGCCTTGGCAAGAATATGCAGGAGGCCTTGTTCAAGGGCCTGGTCTCCGCCGGCTACAAGGTGGAGAAGTCCCACCACGGCGGCGTTCTTATCTCCGTGAACCACCGGGATCAGCCGGAGATCGTCAACATCGCCCGGAAGCTGGACGAGATGGGCTTCAAGCTGTACGCCACCGAGGGCACGGCAAATGAGATCTCCCGCCTGGGCACCGATGTGGAAATCGTGGGCAAGCTGGGGCAGGACAACAAGGTGTTTCAGATGCTGGAGGAGGGAAAGATCGACTATGTCGTCCTCACCGGCTCCACGGAGCCCAGCTATATCCGGGATTTCATCCACCTGAACCACCGTTGCGTCCAGCTGGGCATCCCGTGCCTGACCTCTCTGGACACGGCCAACGCCCTGACGGACATCCTGGCCTCCCGCTACAACCAGCAGAACACGGAGCTCATTGACATTTGCCACCTGCGCGCGCAGCGGCAGAAGCTTCACTTTTCCAAGATGCAGACCTGCGGCAACGACTATATCTTCCTGGAGAATTTCAATGGGGAGATCACCTGCCCGGAGTCTCTGTGCGTCTCCTTCTGCGACCGGCATTACGGCATCGGCGCCGACGGCATCATCCTCATGGAGAAGTCCGCCAAAGCCGACGCGAAAATGCGGATGTTCAACGCCGACGGCAGCGAGGGCATGATGGCCGGCAATGCCCTGCGGTGCATGTGCAAGTACCTCTATGACAACGGCATCGTGAACAAGGAGGAAATGGCCATTGAGACCGGAAAGGGCATCAAGACCGTGAAGCTTTACACCACCAATGGCAAGGTCACCTCCGCCTGTGTGGACATGGGCAGGGCCACGCTGGACACGGCGGCCCTGCGGTTCACCATCCCGGAAAAGACCGTGGTGGACTATCCCGTCCGTATCGCCGGACGGCCCTACGACATTACCTGCGTGGATGTGGGCAATCCCCACTGCGTGGTGTTCTGTCCCCGGGTGGACGCGGTGGATATCGACTTCATCGGCCCCCGCTTTGAGCACGCGCCTTACTTCCCGGAGCGCATTAACACGGAGTTTATCCGGGTGGTGAACCGCAACACCATCAAGATGCGTGTCTGGGAGCGGGGCAGCGGTGAGACCATGGCCTGCGGCACCGGCGCCTGCGCGGCAGTGGTGGCCGCCGTGGCCAACGGTCTGTGCGACAAGGGCAGCGACATCACGGTTCGTGTCCAGGGCGGCGACCTGGTGGTCAATTATACCGACGAGCGGGTCACCCTCACCGGCGACGCCAAGCTGGTCTATACCGGCGAAATGGAATATTGAGAAAACTTGCAAAAAGCGCCCCTGTTTCTTGGGAACAGGGGCATTTTTTGCAGATGTCACAAGACGGGGTTGCAAAAATCGTTAAGATTTGCACAAAGTTTGCGTTCGAAAATTTGCGGAACGTGCTATAATATTTTATACAAGTTGGATTTTGCAAAATCATACATTTGGGAGACAGCAGCCATGGAGACCAATACTACCCCCAGCATGCCGCCTGCGGCGGAAACGAATGCCTCTAAACCAGAACGCCGGCCGCCTACGGTGGGTATGCGGACCATCAAGACCGCCACAGCCGCGGCCATTTGCGCGCTGATCTATTTCTTTTTTGACCGCAGTCCCGCGTTCGCCTGCATTGGCGCCATTTTTGGACTGGGGGCCAATATGGAGCATTCCAAGCTCAACGGCGGCAACCGCCTGTTCGGCACCGTCATCGGCGGCGTGATCGGCATGGCGCTGTTCCGGGTGTATCTCATCTTCCATCCGGAGGGTGGTAGGTCGCTGCTGTTGGTGCCCCTGGTGTTCATCGGCACCATTTTGCTTATCGTCCTGTGCCAGGTCTTCTGGGTGGGCGGCGTCCAGCCAGGCGGCGTGGTGCTGTGTATCCTGCTGTTCAACACCCCGCCGGAGACGTATATCAGTTATGCCCTCAACCGCATTTTCGACACCGGCGTGGGCGTGGTGGTGGCGCTGTTCATCAATAAATATTTCCCCCGGGAACGGGTGGAACAGTGGCTGGAAAAGCTGTGGAATCTGGACAGCAAGATCAGCTATTACTGGGAGGACCGTTCCAGCGATACGGAGTGATGCAAAAAACCCGCGTGGCAGCTGCCACGCGGTTTTTTTGCAGAAAACAGGGTGTGCCGATTCGGCACACCCTGTTTTGATAACGGGAAAAGGAGAGCTTACATCTCCTTGATGGCAGCCTGCGCGGCGGCCAGACGGGCGATGGGCACACGGAAGGGAGAGCAGGACACATAGTCCAGGCCCACGCGGTGGCAGAACTCCACGGAGGAGGGGTCGCCGCCGTGCTCGCCGCAGATGCCCAGATGGATGTCGGGATTGGTGGCGCGGCCCATCTGGGCGGCCATGTCCACCAGCTTGCCGACGCCGTTCTGGTCCAGCTTGGCAAAGGGATCGTTCTCGTAGATCTTCTTGTCGTAGTAGGCGTCCAGGAACTTGCCGGCGTCGTCGCGGGAGAAGCCGAAGGTCATCTGGGTCAGGTCGTTGGTGCCGAAGGAGAAGAAGTCGGCCTCCTTGGCGATCTCATCAGCGGTCAGGGCGGCGCGGGGGATCTCGATCATGGTACCCACCAGGTACTTCATGTCGGAGCCGGCCTCCTTGATGATGGCGTCAGCAGTCTCCACCACCACGCTCTTGACGTACTTCAGCTCCTTGACCTCGCCCACCAGGGGGATCATGATCTCGGGGACCATGGTCCACTCGGGGTGACGGGCCTGGACAGCCAGAGCGGCCTTGATGACGGCGCGGGTCTGCATGGCGGCGATCTCAGGATAGGTGACAGCCAGGCGGCAGCCACGGTGGCCCATCATGGGGTTGAACTCATGCAGGGAAGCGATGATGTTCTTGATCTCGGCAACGGTCTTGCCCATGTCGGCGGCCAGCTTCTCGATGTCGGCCTCCTCGGTGGGAACGAACTCGTGCAGAGGGGGATCCAGGAAGCGAATGGTGACGGGGCAGCCCTCCATGGCCTCATAGATGCCCTCAAAGTCACCCTGCTGCATGGGCTCCAGAGCGGCCAGGGCGGCCTCCCGCTGCTCCACGGTGTCGGAGCAGATCATGCGGCGGATGGCGGGGATGCGGTCCTCGTCGAAGAACATGTGCTCAGTACGGGTCAGGCCGATGCCCTGAGCGCCGAACTTCCGGGCCTGGGCGGCATCGTGGGGGGTGTCGGCATTGGTGCGGACAGCCAGACGGCGATACTTGTCAGCCCAACCCATGACGCGGCCGAACTCGCCGCCGATGGTGGCGTCCACAGTGGGGATGGCACCGTCATAGATGTTGCCGGTGGAGCCGTTCAGGGAGATCCAGTCGCCCTCGCGGTAGGTCTTGCCGGCCAGCTCGAACTGCTTGTTCTCCTCGTCCATCTTGATGTCGCCGCAGCCGGAGACGCAGCACTTGCCCATGCCGCGGGCCACGACGGCAGCGTGGGAGGTCATGCCGCCGCGGACGGTCAGGATGCCTTGGGCGGCCTTCATGCCCTCGATGTCCTCGGGAGAGGTCTCCAGACGGACCAGGACCACCTTTTCACCCCGGGCGGCCCACTCCTTGGCGTCCTCGGCGGAGAAGACGATCTTGCCGGAGGCGGCACCGGGGGAGGCGCCCAGCGCCTTGCCGATGACGGCGGCCTTCTTCAGGGCCTCGGCGTCGAACTGGGGATGCAGCAGGGTGTCCAGAGAGCGGGGCTCGATCATGGCTACGGCCTGCTTCTCATCAATCATTCCCTCGTCCACCAGGTCGCAGGCGATCTTCAAAGCGGCGGCGGGAGTGCGCTTGCCGTTGCGGGTCTGCAGCATATACAGCTTGCCGTGCTCCACGGTGAACTCCATATCCTGCATGTCATGATAGTGGTTCTCCAGGGTCTTGCACACGCCCTCGAACTGGGCAAAAGCCTCGGGGAACTTCTCAGCCATCTCGGCGATGGGCATGGGCGTGCGGACGCCGGCCACGACATCCTCGCCCTGGGCGTTGGTCAGGAACTCACCAAACAGTTTCTTCTCGCCGGTGGCGGGGTTGCGGGTGAAGGCCACGCCGGTGCCGCAGTCGTCGCCCATGTTGCCGAAGGCCATGGACTGGACGTTGACGGCGGTACCCCAGGAATAGGGGATGTCGTTGTCGCGGCGATAGACGTTGGCGCGGGGGTTGTCCCAGGAACGGAACACGGCCTTGATGGCGCCCATCAGCTGCTCCTTGGGATCGGTGGGGAACTCCTCGCCGATCTTGGCCTTGTACTCGGCCTTGAACTGACCGGCCAGCTCTTTCAGATCCTCGGCGGTCAGCTCCACGTCCTGGGTGACGCCGCGCTCGGCCTTCATCTTGTCAATGAGCTGCTCAAAGTACTTCTTGCCCACTTCCATGACAACGTCGGAGTACATCTGGATAAAGCGGCGATAGCAGTCCCAAGCCCAGCGGGGGTTGCCGGACTTCTTGGCCAGCACCTCCACCACAGTCTCGTTCAGGCCCAGGTTCAGGATGGTGTCCATCATGCCGGGCATGGAGGCCCGGGCACCGGAACGGACGGAGACCAGCAGGGGATTCTCCATATCGCCGAACTTCTTGCCGGTGATGGTCTCCATCTTCACGATGTACTCCATGATCTCGGCCATGATCTCGGGATTGATCTGCTTGCCGTCCTCATAATACTGGGTGCAGGCCTCGGTGGTGATGGTGAAGCCCTGGGGCACCGGCAGGCCGATGTTGGTCATCTCGGCCAGGTTGGCGCCCTTGCCGCCCAGGAGCTCGCGCATGTTGGCATTGCCCTCGGTGAACAGGTAACAATACTTTTTGCTCATTTTCATTCCTCCGTTTTTTGTAACTGCCGATACGGCAGATATGTCAAAATCGTCTGTTAAACGATTAGCCAAATTGACTATATTATTATAATAAGAAGGATTCTGGAAAACAATGCATAAATATTATAAGAAAAATTGCTGAAATTCAAACAATCTGCTAAATAAATTGCTATTTTCCACAAAAACGGGAAGAACAGGCGCTTTTCTCCGCTTCCTTTTTTGGGGGAAATGTGATAGGATAACAGGGAATTTCCAGCAAACAGGAGGGAGCCCCACCATGAACGCCTTTGGCCTGCCAGAAAACGACCCCGCCGCCGCCCGTGTCCGGGAAGCCGCCACCCGGCGCACCCTGTCCCACGCCCTGCTGTTCACCGGCAGCGGAGACCGGGCTGCCATGGCCCGCTACGCCGCCGCCGCGCTGGAGTGCCGGGGAGAGGGGAGTCGCCCCTGCGGCGTGTGCGAGGGCTGCCGCAAGGTGCTTGCCGGCATCCATCCGGATGTCATCACGGTCCTGGACGACCAGCACAAGAACATTTCCGTGGACGTGGTGCGCCAGATCCGGTCCGACGCCTATATCCGCCCCAACGAGGGGGAGCGAAAGGTATATGTCTTTCCGGACTGCGCCCTTTTGACGGACCAAGACCAGAATGTACTGCTGAAGATCGTGGAGGAGGGGCCGCCCTACGCGGCGTTTTTATTCTGCGCGGAAAACGCCGCCGTGGTGCTCCAGACCCTGCGCTCCCGCTGCGTGGAACTGAAGCTCCGCCCAACGGACACGGACGCGGGGGAGCTGTCCGAGGCGGCGGAGGCCCTGCTCCGAGCCCTGGGAAAGGGCCGGCGGGGCGCCGTCAGCGAGCTGGCGGTGCGGCTGGAGAAGAAAAAGACCACCCGGGAGGACCTGTCGGCCCTGTTGGAGCGGTGCCGGGCCGTGTGCGCGGCGGCGCTGCTGCTGTCCTATGGGTGCCGACCAGCGGAGGCGGACGAAGAAATCGCCGCTTTTCTTGCGAAAAACTTGACAAAAACCCAAATTATGCGCACAATAGAACTGTTACAGAAGTACCACGGGGAATGCACCTACAATGTGGGCGCCAGCCACGTTTTGGGGGCTCTCGCGGTGGAATTGGAGGGTATCCTTTGACAGAAGTGATCAGCGTCCGCTTTCGTGGCGGCTGCAAAAATTATTATTTTGACCCCAAGGGGGCACAGGTGAAAATGGGGGACCAGGTGATCGTGGAGACCGCCCAGGGCCCGGAGTTCGCCACCTGCACCGAGGGCAACCACGAGGTGGAGGATTCCGCCATCGTCAGCCCCCTGTGCGCCATGCTGCGGATGGCCACGGAAAATGACCGCCGCACCGTGGAGTACAACAAGAAAAAAGAGAGCGAGGCCTTTGACATCTGCGAGAAAAAAATCGCGGACCACGGCCTGGAGATGAAGCTGGTGAACGTGTCCGCCAGCTTCGACGGAAACAAGATCATCTTTTACTTCACCGCCGACGGCCGGGTGGATTTCCGGGAGCTGGTGCGGGACCTGGCCAGTGTGTTTCGGGCCCGCATCGAGCTGCGGCAGATCGGCGTCCGGGATGAGGCCAAGATGATCGGCGGCCTGGGTATCTGCGGCCGCCCCTTCTGCTGCTCCCAGTTTTTGGACGGGTTTTTACCCGTTTCCATCAAAATGGCCAAGACCCAGAATCTGAGCCTGAACCCCGCGAAAATCTCCGGCACCTGCGGCCGTCTTATGTGCTGCCTGAAGTACGAGCAGAACGCTTACGAGGACGCCGCCAAGCGGATGCCCAAGGTGGAGTCCTTCGTTCAGACCCCTGATGGGCCCGGCAACGTCAAGAGCGTGGACCTGCTGCGGGAGACCATGAAGGTGAGCCTGGACACCGCCGGACCCAACGAGCCCTTCAAGTGCTACCATAACTGCGAGGTGTGTGTGCTGCGCAACGGCAAGGGCAGCCGGGACGGCATCGAGATCCCGGAGCGGCCCGCCCGCTACGTGGAGGAGCGGGAAGAGGAGGAGTTCGCCACGCCCATCCTCACCACGCCCTTCTATATGGACGCCCAGCTGGAGGACGCGCCTGTCCGGGAGAAGATCGGCGGCGCCGAGGCCGGCGAGGGCAAGTCCCGCCGCCGCCACCGGAGCGGCCGCCGCAAGAGCGGCGCGAAGCCCGCCGGGGAGGGGCAGCAGCCTGAAAAGCAGGAGGGCCGCCAGCCCGCCAAACAGGGCGGCAGACAGACTCCCCCCAAGGACGGCCAGGAGAAAAGAAACGGCCAGGGCGGCGGCAAACCCCGCCCGCCCAAGACCCAGGGGCCCAGGCAGTTCCAGCAGCCCAAGCCGGAGGCCGCCGAGGGCGGCGAGAGCGGCGAGGCCAAGCGCCGCCGCCGGCCCCATCACCGGGGCGGACGCCACCGTAACAAGGGCGGCGAGGGCAGCGGCTCTGCGCCCAAGAGCGAATAAAGCAAACAGCCCGCCGTCCGCTTTGCGGGCGGCGGGTCCTTTATGTTCGGAAAGGAGAAAAACTATGGGAAAATTCACCGGCGTACTGCTGGCCAGCGACTTTGACAATACCATCGTGGACACCGCCTCTTCCTTCCGGGGCGGCGGGGACATGCCCGCTCCCTCCGCCAGAACCCTGGAGGCCCTGGACTACTTCATGGAAAACGGCGGCGCCTTCACCGTGGCCACCGGCCGGGCCCTGGCCTCCTTCCAGCGGCTGGTGGACGGTGTGCCCATGAACGTTCCCGCTGTGCTGTGCAACGGCGCGGCCCTGTATGACTTCCGGACCGGGGAGTATCTGGAGACCAACATGCTGGACCGGGAGGCCTGCCGCCGGGCCCAGGTCATGCTGGACGCCCACCCGGCGGTGGCGGTGGAGGCCTACCATATCGGCAATGTCATCCACGCCGTCCACCCCAACGATATCACTCGCCACCATGAGCACATCACCCACGTGTGTGTCACGGAGGCGCCCTCCCTGCTGGCGGTGCCGGTGCCCCTGGGCAAGCTCATGTTCGAGGGAGAGCACGGGGAGCTGGAAACCATCCGGGATTGGTTCGCCGCCCAGGGCTGGGCGGGGGAGTACGAGCTCATCTTCTCTGATCCCACGCTGCTGGAGATGACGGCCCTGGGGGCCAACAAGGGTGCCATGGTGCTGCGTCTGGCGGAGCGTCTGGGCATCGAGCGGGCCCACATCTACTGCGCCGGAGACGAGTCCAACGACCTCTCCATGCTGGCGGTGGCGGCGGAGGGCTTCGCCCCCGCCAACTGCGCTCCGGCGGTGCGTGAGAGCGGCGCCACCATCGTCTCCGATGCCGCCCACGACGCCCTGGCGGACATCATCGCCATTTTGGACCGGCGATACCAGTGAAAAACCCTCCGCAACCGCAGGTTGCGGAAGTTCCAGCCTGGGTTGCTG
This sequence comes from Oscillospiraceae bacterium, assembly GCA_021771265.1. Lineage (GTDB taxonomy): Bacteria > Bacillota > Clostridia > Oscillospirales > Oscillospiraceae > Oscillibacter. The sequence continues at coordinate 6,953 of JAETPK010000032.1, read as the reverse complement.
GCGGGAGAGGGCGGACCGTGGTATCCTGATGCTATCCAGAACAAGGAGGAACCACACATGACCTTTGGAGAAAAGCTACAAAAGCTCCGGGTCCGGGAGGGACTCTCCCAAGACGCCCTGGCGGAGCTGCTGGACGTGAGCCGTCAGGCGGTCAGCAAGTGGGAGCGGGACGAGGCCATGCCGGAGACGGAAAAGGTGGTCCGCATCAGCAACTGCTTTCAGGTCACCACGGACTATCTTCTGAAGGATGGTCCGGAAAAATTCCCCGGTGACAGCGGGCGGAGAGTGCCGGACCTGGCGGCCTGGTATCAGCGGCAGGGGTATCTGCTGGGCTGGATACCGGCGGTCTGGGGCGCGGTGCGCATGGCCCGGATGCTGCCGGCGCTGAGCCTGATGGCGGACAGCTGGTATACGGTGGTCATGATGCTGCTGAGCCAGTATCTCTGGCCGGGGCTCTGCCTGCTGGCTGTGGGAGGGCTGGTCCTGTGGCGTGGTCGCCGTCTGGCGGGGCGGCTCCATTGGAGCCACGCCGGCTGGGTGTTGCTGCTGTGGGGCGCGCTGGGGCTGGTGCGGCTGGCGTTGCTTTGGCTGCTGTACCGCTTTCCGCCGGAAAACGTCAGCGTTTCAGGGGAGGAAGGATTTCCCCTTTGGTGGGGACTGTATCTGGCCCTGGTGGTGCTGGGCGGAGCTGTGGCGGTCCTGGGCGGCCGTGGCGGAAAAACGGAATAAAAATAAGACCGGCCACGGGCCGGTCTTATTTTTTAGGCGGGTAGGGGGATTTGATATCTGTGCGCTCCAAAAGGTAGTCAACACTGACATGGTAAAAATCCGCGAGAGCGCACAAAATCTGCGGCGGCAGCATTCGCTGGCCGCTTTCATAATATGCGTATGTCCGCTGGGAGACGCCGACGGCGGCACCGACCTGTGCCTGGGTCAAATCCGCATCCTCCCGCAGGTCCCGAATCCGGTGGTACATAGTTGCTCCTCAATTATTTTTTCGGCGGATAGGGGTTGGTCACATCTGTCAGACCCAACAAGTAATCAGTGCTGGTGTCATAGATGCGGGCAAGTGTGATCAGAATATCCAGCGGAATGGAGTTGACACCTGTTTCATAGGCGGAATAAGTCCGGCGGTTGATATGCAGCATGTCCGCCAGCTTCTGCTGGGACCAGTCCTTGTCCTCGCGCAATGCGCGGATACGGTCTAACTGCATATCATCACCTCACCACTATCATAGTGTGGCATGAATTCTGCCATTTACTTTTGGCAGAATTTATGGCATAGTATTTTTGAGGTGAGTTTATGTCCATTTATCAAGAACTGTATTTTTATCTGTTTGCCGCCATGGCGGACGCCGTGGACCTGCTGGAGCAGGGGGATGCCGCCGGTGCCGGACGGCTGCTGATCTCCGCCCAGCAGACCGCCGAGGAACGAATCATGGATGCAATGCCGGAAAGTAAAGAATGAGCCCGATCCGCGCTCCGTCCAGGAGCGCGGAAATTTTTTGAAAAAAGCTCTTGACAAATCTGTCAATTGTGTTATTGTATTAATCACTTAATACAACAGTACAAAACGGGGAGGTGCTTTCTTGAAGTGGCAGTTTTCCAATGACGCGCCCATCTATGCCCAGCTGATCGCCCAGATCAAAGTGGGCATCGTCTCCGGCGTTTTTCCGCCGGGGGAGCGGCTGCCCTCTGTGCGGGATCTGGCCACGGAGGCCGGGGTGAATCCCAACACCATGCAGCGGGCATTGACGGAACTGGAGCGGGACGGACTGGTGTACAGCCAGCGGACCGCCGGCAGATTTGTGACGGAGGATCAGACGATGATCGAAGCGGCGAAGCGGGGCCTGGCGGAAGGCCATATCCAAACATTCCTGGCGGCCATGCACCGCCTGGGCTATGGAAGGGAAGACGTGTTGAGCCTGCTGCGGCAGGAGAGGGAAAAGGAGGAGATGAACCATGGCGATTTTGACATGTAAGGGCCTGAGCAAACGCTTTGGCGGCACCCAGGCGCTGGATCAGGTGGATATCACCATTGAGCCGGGGCGCATCGTGGGCCTGCTGGGCCCCAATGGCAGCGGCAAGACCACACTCATCAAGCTGGCTAACGGTCTGCTGACCCCCAGCCAGGGCGAGATCCGCATCTGCGGCCTGGCGCCGGGAAAGGAGAGCCACGCCTGCGTCAGCTATCTGCCGGAGCGTACCGCCATCCCCACCTGGATGTCCGTCACTCAGCTGCTGGACTTTTACCAGGACTTTTACGCTGACTTCCGCCGGGACGCGGCGGAGGAGATGCTGGCCCACCTGAATATCCCGCCCAAACAGCGCATCAAGCAGATGAGCAAGGGCACCCGGGAAAAGGTGCAGCTCATCATGGTCATGAGCCGGGCGGCAAAGCTGTACCTGCTGGATGAACCCATCGGCGGAGTGGACCCCGCCACCCGGGATTACATCCTCTCCACCATCATCGGCAACTACGACCCCGACGCGGCGGTGGTCATTTCCACCCACCTCATCGCCGATGTGGAAAAGGTGCTGGATGATGTGGTGTTCATCAACCAGGGCCGCGTGATGCTCCAGGCCTCCGTGGACCAGATCCGGGAGGAAAAGGACATGAGCGTGGACGCGCTGTTTCGGGAGGTGTTCAAATGCTGAGAAAGCTCATCAAGCACGAATTCCGTGCCACGGGCCGCATCATGCTGCCTCTGTTTCTCGTTTTGCTGGTGACCGCTCTGGGCGCCAACCTCTCTGTGCGGGGCATGCTGGATACCCGCTACAAGGTGCTGGACATTTTGGGGAGCCTGTTAGTGGTGGCCTTTGCTGTCGCCATCATCGGCGTGTGCGTCATGAGCGTGGTGCTCATGGTCCAGCGGTTTTACAAGAACCTGCTTCAGGACGAGGGCTATGTGATGATGACCCTGCCGGTCTCTGTCCACCAGCACATCTGGAGCAAGCTCATCGTCTCCGCCGTCTGGTTTGCCCTGACCATCGTGGTGGTGTGCCTGGCGTCCTGCATCGTGGCCTTTGACGTGGGCTTCGTCCAGGAGCTGGTGTGGGGGTTCCGGGAGCTGTTCCGGGAACTCTCCCGCTACCTCGACGCCTATTATGCCATCAACGGTACGGTCATCCTTTTGGAGTTTCTGGCCATGTGCTTCTTGGGCTGTTGCGTCATGTGCCTGCAATTTTATGCCGCCCTGGCCATTGGCCACAGCTTTCCCAACCATAAAATGGCCTGGTCTGTGCTGTGGTTCTTTGTCCTCCAGTTTGCCACACAGCTGCTGGCGGGCAGCCTGATTGCTCTGCTGGACGAGAGCTGGCTCCACCACCTGCTGCTGGCCTGGACGGAGGGCTGGCACCTCTCCGGCACCGCCGCCACCCAGCTGATGATGCTGACCGTGCTTCTGGGCGAGGTGCTTTACGGCGCGGTTTATTATTTCTTAACAACTTGGTTCTTGAAAAAGCGCCTGAATCTGGAGTAAACTATCCATAACGCTGTCACGGTCTCCGGACTGATGGAGACCGTGACGTTCGTTTGGAGGACAAAATGCCCTTTTTGGAAACTGTATTTGGAAAACTGCTGCTGACCTTCGGCACGGCCATGGTGCCGGTGCTGGAGCTGCGGGGCGCCATCCCCGTGGGCGTGGCCGCGGGCCTGCCCCCCGCCGTGGTCTGTGTTGTCGCCGTTTTGGGGAATCTGCTGCCGGTGCCCTTCGTGATGCTGCTGTTCCGCCGGGTGGCGGACTGGCTGCGGGGCACGGCCTTTTTCGGCCCGAAGATCGTTTGGTTGGAGCGGCGGGCCCATCTCAAGGGCCGCATGGTGCGAAAGTACCGCCTCATCGGCCTGGTGGTCCTGGTAGGTGTTCCCCTGCCGGGCACCGGCGCCTGGACAGGGGCGCTGGTGGCCTCGGTGCTGGACATCCGGATGCGCAGCGCCCTGCCGGCCATTCTGCTGGGCCTCATCATCGCCGCCGCCGTCACCCTGACGGTGACCATGGGGATCATACACCTGTTTTAACAGAGGGAAAGGAACGAAAAATGAAGAGAATGCTTGCGCTGCTGCTTTGCGGCGCGGTGCTGCTTCTGGCCGCCTGCGGCGCCAGGGAGGAAGAGGCGGAGAAGGGCCACTACTATGAGATATCGGACCATGACGGCGCGGCGCTGTATACCGTGACGGACGGCGAGATGCTGGATCTGTTGGACGACCTGCTGGGGACGCCAGCGGAGGATATGGAGCATGCCGGGGACACCGAAGACCTGGAAGTGATGTACACCTATTCCTATTGGCAGGAGAAGACCCTCCTGGCCGGGGAGGACCCGGAGACGGACCGGGAATATGAGGAGCTGATGCGTATTCAGGTCCCGGCGGAGGGAGAGACCCTGGTGATCCAGGTGCTCCCCAACGCGGATGCTTTGGAGGGCCTGAACTGGCTGACAAGGGAGACCGTGGACATCGGGGAATTGCTGACCTCCACAATGACGGTCTCCCCGGAGACGGCGGAAGCCTTGCGCACTCCGGAATCGTTTATAAAATAAGAAAAAGGGAGCCGCGAGGCTCTCTTTTTTCATCCGAAATCATGGCGGCCGCCGCAGTGGATGCCCAGGTCCTCCAGTAGGGACACGATGGCCTCGATGCGCTGAAAGCATGCCGGGTCATCCAGCGTGTCGTCCGCCAGAATGTCCCGGATCTTCAGCAGGGCCCGGCTGCTGGCGTCGGAGACCAGGCAGCGGTAAAAATTCCCCTCTTGTTGCAGGTCATGCATACGATCACCTCTATTAGTCTATATATAGACCACATAGTATCATATATCGCCCACCTTTTGCAAGTGCTTCCAGTACATTGAACCTGAAGAGTACGGAAGGAGGGGGCGTGTGGATACAAGAACAGCGGTTGTGAACCGCTTGGTTTCCCTCTGCGGCCAGCGGGGTTGGACCATTCATCAGCTTGCCACGGTTTCCGGGGTGTCTCCGTCTACGCTGAAAAGTATTTTGTACGGAAAAAGTCAGAATCCCGGCGTCGTCACCATCAAAATGCTCTGTGACGGCCTGGAGATGTCCCTGGCGGAATTTTTCTCCGGCCCCGAATTTCAGGGGCTGGAACAGGAACTGCAATAAAAAAGAGAGCCGTGCGGCTCTCTTTTTTTGCTTATTCGGCGGTGTACACCTTCCGCCCCGCGCTCCAGACGGCCCGGACGGCGCCTCCCTGACGGCGGTATACGCACCGCTCCAGCCGCTCCGCCGCCGTCAGGGGATGGGGCTGGGGCAGGGCGTCATCCGCCACCACCATGGCGTGGAGGGTGTTGCCCGGGGTGAAGCCCGGCTTCTCGCCGAAGTACGCCGCCCCGGCGGAGGTGCCCAGATACCAGCCCTCCGGCACGGTGAGGAAATCCGTCTCCCAGCCGTCCAGCACCCGGCGGGCCTTGGAGGCCCGGATGGCGGCGGCCACCACGTCGAACATGTCCAGATGGTCGCCGCCGGCGATGTCGCTGCCCAGGGCCACCTTCAGCCCCTCGTTCAGCATCACCCGCACCGGCGCCACGCCGGAGCAGATGTTTTGGTTGGAGTCGGCGCAGTGGACCACGGTGACGCCGGCGTCATGCATGGCCTGCCGCTCCCGCGCATCGGACCAGACGCAGTGGGCCATGATGGTGCGGCTGTTCCAAAGGCCGTACTTGGCGTAGGTCTCCCAGTACTGCTTGCAGTCCGGGTGGAGCTGCCGGACCCACTCCATCTCCGCCCGGTTTTCCGACAGGTGGGACTGCACCGGCAGCCCCCGCTCCGCCGAGAGCCGCCCCAGGAAGGCCATCAGCTCGTCGGTGCAGGAGGGGGTGAACCGGGGCGTCAGCATGGGCTTCACATGCCGGAAATCCTCGCAGGCCTCCAGCCACCGCAGCGTCTCCCGCTTGGAGTTCTCCGTGGTCTCCTCCAGAAGGCCGGGGGCGGCGTTGCGGTCCATGTTCACCTTGCCCACAAAGCCCGTGACGCCGGCCTTTTCCAGCTCCTCCATCAAAATGAGGGTGGCGTCCGTGTGGAGGGAGGAGAACATGCACACCCGGGTGGTGCCGTGGGAGATGAGCTCATGGGCCAGCTGGCGGTAAATGGTCCGGGCATAGTCCGGGTCGGCGAACCGGGCCTCCGTAGGGAAGGCATAGGCGTTCAGCCAGTCCAGCAGGGGCAGGTCCATGCCCATGCCCAGCATGGGGTACTGGGGGGCGTGAAGGTGGAGGTCCGCGAAGGACTGGAGGATGAGAGCACTGCCGTGATCCTCCACCGCCGCCCCGGCATACTGCTCCGGCAGGGTGGGAAACACGCCGGTAATGACACCGTTTTCAGCCACCAGATAGCCGTTTTCCGTGATGTCCAGCTTTCCCAATGACCGGGCGGAGACCACGGTGCCTTTTAAGATCGTAACAGACATACAGACACCTCTTCACAAAATTCCGACACAAAAGAAAAGGAGCGCCTGTCCGGATAGGGTGGTCCCCTGCCCGACAGACACTCATAGCAGGGCCTTTCGGCGGCCCCGTAGAAACTTTCGCGCCATTGCACAGCGAAATTATATGAGTCCTTTTGACTTGTATGCCGCTGTTCTTACGATACCACAGTCCGGGCAAAAATGCAAGGCGGGGATGCAGAAGGGCCTCCGTCATTTTTGTCATCCTTTTGTTATTCTTTTCCGCCGGAAAAGCTGGTATATTAAAACTATCTACAAAGAACGCGCCAAATGCCCCGGCGGGCTCGTATAGGATATGGAGGTGTGAAATGGGCGGACTGATCCTTGTGCTGCTCATGACCGGCATCGTCTGCGGCGGCGTTCCTCTGCTGGCCTTTGCTTACATAATGACTACTGAACAATGGCCCATTTTTGCTTAGGCGAGAGAATTGCCCGCAAAAACGCAAGTAGTTGCAAAATGGCGCACTGAATCTTGCGGAGATTCAGCGCCAGAACGGAC
>JAETPK010000031.1 GCA_021771265.1 Oscillospiraceae bacterium | reverse complement strand
CTGGGCGCCGGCATGGTCCACCCCAAGGTACTGCGCAACTGCGGCATCGACCCGGATGAATACTCCGGCTTCGCCTTCGGCTTCGGCCTGGAGCGCATGGCCATGGGCCGCTTCAAGATCAGCGACCTGCGACTCATTTTCGAAAATGACATCCGGTTCCTGGAACAGTTCTGAGCCTTCGAGGGGGAGCAGGCTCCCCCTCGACCTCCCCCACCACCAGTGACGTCGGTCACTGGTGTGTGCGCCCCGAGGGCGCACGGGTCGGGGAATTTTCGCCACGTACACGCCGCGGCGAAAATGATTTGATTTTCTTCTTTCGCCTTCGGCGAAAGAACTGGGGAAACCTTTGGTTTCCCCTAGCCCCTTTCCTTTTCTCTATGACGGAATCCTTTTATATGAGGTGCATATCATTATGAAACTTTCCCGTAAATGGCTGAATGAATTTGTGGACATCGGGCCTGTCAGCGACCGCGACTTCGCGGAGGCCATGACCCTCTCCGGCTCCAAGGTGGAGGTCACCGAGGTCCTGAATGAATCCTTGAAAAACGTGGTGGCCGGCCGCATCGTGAAAATGGAGCGCCATCCCGACTCCGACCATATGTGGGTGTGCCAGCTGGATGTGGGCGGGGCGGAGCCCACCCAGATCGTCACCGGCGCCTGGAACATCCACGAGGGCGACATGGTGCCCGTGGCCATGCACAAGTCCCTGCTGCCCGGCGGCAAGAAGATCGAAAAGGGCAAGCTGCGGGGCGTGCTGTCCAACGGCATGCTGTGCTCCCTGAAGGAGCTGGACCTCACCGCCGAGCATGACTACCCCTACGCCGTCATCAAGCCCGCCGCCCTGCTGAACGACTACAAGCCCCTGGACAAGGAGAAGCCCTCCATCCCCGCCGATGTCCAGCCCGGCCACAAGATCTACGGCAAGGTGGTGGCTGCCCGCGTCACCGCCGTCAGCTCTGAGGACGGCTTCCTGTGGGCCTGTGCCCTGGATACCGGCAGCGGCATGACCGCCGCCTCCACCGACTGCTCCAACATCCATGAGGGCGATCTGGTGGCCTACGACACTGGCAAAAATCACATCTGCACCCTGGCGGACCTTCACGCCCAGCAGGCGGAGTTCCCCCACTGCATCGCCGACGGCATCTGGGTGATGCGCGAGGACTGCAAGCCCGGCGACGATATGGCCGCCGTCATCGGCGCCGATGATCACGTGGTGGAGTTTGAGATCACTCCCAACCGCCCGGACTGCCTGTCTGTCATTGGCCTGGCCCGGGAGGCCAGCGCCACCTTCGGCAAGCCCCTGAACCTCCACACCCCGGAGATCAAGGGCTGCGGCGGCAGTATCGCCGACTATGTGGACATTGAGATCGAAGATCCCGACCTGTGCCCCCGGTACACCGCCCGCCTGGTGAAAAACGTGAAGATCCAGCCCTCCCCCGCCTGGATGCGGGAGCGGCTGCGGAACTCCGGCGTCCGTCCCATCAACAACATCGTGGACATCACCAACTATGTCATGCTGGAATACGGCCAGCCCATGCACGCCTTCGATTTCAGCTGCGTGGAGGGCGGCAGGATCATCGTCCGCACCGCCCGGGAGGGCGAGGTCATCCAGACGCTGGACGGCAATGCGCGCAAGCTGACCCCCAACATGCTGTGCATCTGCGACGAGCATAGGCCCGTGTGTGTGGCCGGCGTCATGGGCGGCGCCAACAGCGAGATCATCGGTGACACCGCTATGGTCCTCTTCGAGTCCGCCAACTTCAACGGCGCCTCCGTCCGCCGCACCGCCATGGCCCTGAACATGCGTACCGAGGCCTCCGCCCGGTACGAAAAGGGTCTGGACCCCATGAATACCATGAAGGCCGTGCAGCGGGCCTGCGAGCTGGTGGAGCTGCTGGGCGCCGGCGAAGTGGTGGACGGCGTCATGGATGTCATCGCCAAGGACGCCTATCCCACCACGGTGAAGCTGGAGCCGGAGAAGGTCAACAGCCTGCTGGGCACGAACGTCAGTGAGGCGGAGATGCGCCGCATCCTGCTGTCCCTGGGCTTTGAACTGGACGGCGACACCATTCTGGTGCCCTCCTGGCGCAGCGATGTGGAGCATTACTCCGACATCGCCGAAGAGGTGGCCCGCTTCTATGGCTACAACAACATCCCCAACACCCTCAACGCCGGCATGAACGAGCGCCGGGGCTTCTCCCCCGTCCAGAAGGCGGAAAACGCCATCGGCGCCCTGTGCCGCACCGCGGGCTATAACGAGATCATCACCTACTCCTTCATCAGCCCCACCTACTACGACAAGATCGACCTGCCCAAGGATTCCCCCCTGCGGGATTCCCTGAAGATCCTGAATCCCCTGGGCGAGGACACCTCCATCATGCGCACCACCACCCTGCCCTCCATGCTGGAGATCCTGACCCGGAACTATAACTTCCGCAATAAGTCCGCCAAGCTCTATGAGCTGGGCCGCACCTACTTCGCCAAAAACGACGGCTCCGGCATGGCCCACGAGCCCAAGGTGCTGTCCCTGGGCGCCTACGGCCCCGATATGGACTTTTTCGCCTTGAAGGGCACTGTGGAGCTGGTGCTGGAAGGCCTGCGTATCACTGGCATCCGCTACGAGGCGGAGCCGTCCAATCCCTCCTACCATCCCGGCCGTTGTGCCAAGGTCTACCGCGGCGGCCGGCTGCTGGGCGTTCTGGGCCAGGTCCATCCCCACGTGGCCGCCAACTACGGTGTGGACTGTGAGCTGTACGCCGCCGAGCTGCGCTTTGACGCCCTGTATGAGAGCATCGGCCCCGAGCCGATCTACCAGCCCCTGCCCAAGTTCCCCGCCGTCACCCGGGACATCGCCGTGGTCTGTGACCAGGCTGTCACCGTGGGCGCGCTGGAGGAGTGCATCCGCCAGGGTGCCAAGGGCCTTTTGAAGGAAGTGTCCCTGTTCGACATCTACACCGGCCCCGGCATCCCCGCCGGCAAGAAGAGCGTGGCCTTCAACCTGACCCTCCGCTCCGATGACCGCAACCTCACCGCCGAAGAAGCCGACGCGGATGTAAAGAACATTCTGGAGCTGCTGGAAGCCCAGCTGGGCGCTGTCCTGCGGTAAGTCAGGGGCCCCGCGCGGCGGGGCGTGCGGCAGCACGTGCAAGCGTTTTGCGCAGCAAAACCTTGGCGCAGGCGGGATCCATTCCCGCCGAGCAGTTCAATGCCCTGGGGGGCCCATTTGATGCCCGCATCAAATGGGGGCGGCTGACGCGGATGTAAAGAACATTCTGGGGCTGCTGGAAGCCCAGCTGGGCGCCGTCCTGCGGTAAAAAGCCCTTCCTTTTGCTCCCCGCTGCTTGGCTGGGAGCAAAAGATTTTTCGGAAAACGCTTTACAGTTTGAAAAAAAACGAGTATACTATTTCCGTATTCCAGGTTTTTCTACGGAAAAGAAAGGTGGTGTCTGCATGGACGATTATACCCGGAAATTCAGCATCGCAATGGAGAAGGACGCCGAGATCCGCCATATTCTGACCACTGTCTATCAGGCATTGGAGGAAAAGGGCTATAACCCCATCAATCAGATCGTGGGCTATATCCTCTCCGAGGACCCCACCTATATCACCAACCACAACAACGCCCGCACCCTGATCCGCAAGATCGACCGGGACGAACTGCTGCAAGTATTGGTCCGCAAGTACTTGGGTCAGTGATTTTATGACGGAAGGCTCCCCGCAGGGATATTCCCTGCGGGGATTTTTTGCCTTCTTTGGAATTTCCACCATTTGTCTGTCACCAAACGTTGACAAAGTGGATAAAATCTGTTACAATTTGGTTACAAATTTTTTCAAAGGAGTGTTTTCATGCCTGAAACCAAGTCCGCGAAGGCAGAAGGTCTCATGTACAAGGGCCATCCTCTCCGCCGTGTCGATAACCTCATTTACTACGGTACGATGGCTGAGAAATATATCATCATGATGCAGGTACTGGACAGCAAGAAGGAGCAGGACCTGAACGTGGCCACCAGGGTCTCCGTTCAGCTGCAGCTGACTGATCCCAACCTGAAATCCCGTGACCGCGTGGTCAAGAAGAGCGAAAAAGACAGTCTGTACGCTGCCATGGATGTGGCCGCCATCTGGCTGGAACGTGCCCTGGCCGGCAAGGAGAAATAAGTTCTCCACCGCCTTTTCCCCTTTACAAAAGATCACGAAAGGAAGCGTACACCATGACACACTTCGCAGGCAAAGCGGCAAAGGTCCTGTTCCTCACCGGCACCATGACCCTGTTGCTGACCGCTCACACCATGGCCGCCGACGTTGCCATCGGAGCCGGCTGCACCACCGGCTCCTCCCTGAGAATGCGCGCCGAGGCCTCCACTTCCTCTGAGATCGTCACCACCTTGGATAAGAGCGTGGCGGTCGCCATTCTGGACGACACCACCGAGGGCTGGTATCAGGTCGCTTACAACGGCAAGACCGGCTATGTCTCCGCTGACTACCTGTTGGTGGATCAGGACAACGTGTTTGAAACCTATGGCCGCGTCAACGCCGACGGCGTCAATGTCCGTTCCGACGCCTCCACCGAGGCGGAGGTCCTGGCCAGCGTCGATACCGGCACCATTGTCACCGTCAACGGTCTGGTGGACGGCTGGTATGACGTTACCTGCCAGTACGGCACCGAGGGCTATATCCGCAGCGATTTCCTGGATCTGACCAAGGATACCGTCTCCTCCACCGCCTCCGGCAGCAGCATCGTGGACACCGCCATGAAGCACCTGGGCACCCGCTACGTTTACGGCGGCGCTTCTCCCAGCGGCTTTGACTGCTCCGGCTTCACTATGTATGTGTACAGCCAGCACGGCTATTCCCTGCCTCACACCGCTACCGGCCAGTGGCAAAGCGGTATCGGCAGCCGGGTATATTCCATCGGTGAGCTGCAGTCCGGCGACTTGGTGTTCTTCAATGACCCCAGCCGCAACGCCGGCAAGGCCTGCTCCCACGCGGGCATCTACATCGGCGGCGGACAGTTCATCCACTCCTCTTCCTCCCGCAGCAACGGCGTCATCATCAGTGACCTGACCAGTGGATACTACAATACATACTTCGTCGGCGGCATTCATGTCTGAGACTTCCTACCAAAAGCGGCACGCTTCGGCGTGCCGCTTTTTCTGTCTGCCTCTTGCTATTTCCCGCCGGGCCTGTTATAATGCGCATTTGTGTAAGAAATACGGAAAAGGATGGAATTTATGGAGATCGAAAGCATGTATGAGCAGCTGGGCGTCAGCCGGGCTGTGTATGAATTTGGCGAGACGGTACTGCGGGACCTGCGCCCCCGCTTCGATGCCATCGACCAGACGGCAGAGTACAACCAGGGCAAGGTCCTTGCCGCCATGCAGAAAAACCGGGTGAACGCCACCCACTTCGCCGCCACCACAGGCTACGGCTACGATGACGCCGGCCGGGACAATCTGGAGCGGGTATACGCCGACGTGTTCCACACGGAGGCCGCCCTGGTGCGCCCCCAGATCACCTGCGGCACCCACGCCCTGACCGTGGCCCTGTCCGCCAACCTGCTGCCGGGGGACGAGCTGCTCTCCCCCGTGGGCGCTCCTTACGACACGCTGGAGGAGGTCATCGGCATCCGGGAGAGCAAGTGCTCCCTGAAGGAGTACGGCATCACTTACGCCCAGGCGGACTTGAAGGCCGACGGCAGCTTTGACTACGACGCCATCCGCGCCGCCATCAATGACCGCACCAAGCTCATCACCATCCAGCGCTCCAAGGGCTACGCCACCCGCCCCAGCTTTTCCGTGGCACAGATCGGCGAACTCATCGCCTTCTGCAAGTCCGTGAAACCGGATGTGAAGGTCATGGTGGACAACTGCTACGGTGAATTCGTGGAGCGGCTGGAGCCCTCCGACCTGGGAGCCGACATGGTGGTGGGCAGCCTCATCAAAAACCCCGGCGGCGGTCTGGCTCCCATCGGCGGCTACATCTGCGGCACCCGGGAGTGTGTGGAGCGGTGCGCCTACCGGCTGTCCGCCCCCGGCCTCGGCCAGGAGGTAGGCGCCAACTTAGGGCTGATGCCCGCCTTTTACCAGGGCCTGTTTCTGTCCCCCACGGTGGTGGCCGGGGCTCTGAAGGGTGCCATCTTCGCCGCCAATATCTACGAAAAGCTGGGCTTTGCCTGCGTGCCCAACGCCGTGGAGAGCCGCCACGACATCATCCAGGCGGTCACCTTGGGCAGCCGGGAGGCCATGGTGGCCTTCTGCAAGGGCATCCAGTCCGCTGCCCCGGTGGACAGCTATGTGACGCCGGAGCCCTGGGCCATGCCCGGCTACGACTCCGATGTCATCATGGCCGCCGGCGCCTTTGTGCAGGGCAGCTCCATCGAGCTTTCCGCCGACGGCCCCATCCGGGAGCCTTACGCCGTCTACTTCCAGGGCGGCCTCACCTGGTATCATGCCAAGCTGGGCATCCTCATGAGCCTGCAAAAGCTGGTGGAAGCCGGGATCGTCAAGCTGTGAAAAAGCAGGAGCCTGATGGCTCCTGCTTTTTGCATGCTTGTTTACTACACTTGCCCCCGCCGGTCCAGCCGCTCCAGAAAAAAGGCCAGGCCAAAGCCTCCGGCGCAGCACACCGCGGACAGCAGGACCTCGCCTCCGCCCTGGTAGGCCGTGGGAACGATGGCCGCCGTGGAGGCCAGCACCATGCCCAAAATGCCGTGAAAAGCCACGGCATAGCAGCGGCGGAACAGCCAGCTGACCGCCCGGGCCAGCAGCGCCACAGACAGCGCCAGTCCCGGCAGGCACGCGGACAGGACCACCAGGTCCAGACGGGCCAGGCCCTCCAGCATGGGCTGGTACAGCCCCAGGGCCATCATCACCGAGGAGGTGGTCATGCCGGGAATGACCACGCCCATCCCCCACAAAACGCCGCAGAAATTGTACCACCAAAAATCAGGCGTCACGGATACCTCCGCGATGCGGCCCACGTAAATGAGGCTTGCGAACACACCGCCGGCACACACCGCCAGACTCACCCAGGCGGCGGTCCCCCGCCCTTCCTTTCCCGCTTCCCGGAACAGGGCGGGCACCGTGCCCACGATGAGACCGATGAACAGCCAGGTTGTTGCCGCCTCAGACCAGGCAAGACAGGCGGAGATGCCCTTGGCAAGGCCCAAAAAGCCCACGCACCATCCCAGGGCCAAGGGCAGGAACCACCGCCAGTACCGGGGGATAGCTCGCCGGGGATGGGTCAAAACCTCCATAAATGGACGATAAATGTCAAACACCACCGCCAGTACGCCGCCGGAAACGCCGGGCAGGATGGCCCCGGCGCCGATGAGAAGCCCGCACAGCAGGTTCCGCAGCCAGTGCATGATTCCATTTTGGTCCTCGCGCCGCTTCAGGAATGGTCCCTCCCCCATATATTTTCTCTACTGTCCGTGAACAAAGGGCAATACGCCTGCCAGCGGCTAAAATCAACGCTGGCTTTGTCATTGTCCTTGGTGGGCGCCGGCCCACCTTCGTCCGCTTTCTCTCCAGCGTCGATTTTTTCTCGCTGGCAGGTCCTTCGGAGTTTTTCGGGAGCAAATTTGGTGGTTGACGCGGCAGCCGAGGCAGCCGGGCCGCCGCCCGGCAACGAGGATAACAAAGTTAACCGCCGAAGATGCCCCGAAAAACCGTGTCGCCCTTTATCCACGGATAGTATGGTAGCAGTTTTGCCCTTCACTTTCAATCCAATACCGCTGAAAACGTCGGAATTTTTTCAATTCCCAGCACCCCGCTGTGCTTGTTTGTACACGGTAAACAATTTTCTTCCTTTTCTTTTATTTTTCATGGTCGATTTTTCCTGTTGACAAAAAAACTGATAGTGTGTAAACTACAAATCAGATAACAGAAGTGAATACCGCAAAGACGATGAAGAGAAGAGTACGCAGGAAGATACGGCACAGAGAGCCTCGGATGGTGGAAAGAGGTACGGAAGAGCCTGCCGAACATGGTCTCGGAGTTGCGTGGCCGACCGCGAAACGCATAGGTCACGACGTGTGCGCACGTCACAGCGCAGGGGTGTGTTGGCACTCTATAAGGCCGCTTTCGCGAGGGAGCGCGCGAAACAAGGTGGTACCACGGCGTAATTGTATTACGTGCGTCCTTGATGCAATGCATCAGGGACGTTTTTTGTTGTTGAAATCCACAAGAAAGGGAGCTTTCGACTGTGCGTGACTCCATCATTCAAATTGAGCATCTGACAAAGACCTTCGGCACCGGCTCCAGCGCCGTCCACGCCCTGGAGGACATCAGCCTGGATATCCGGCAGGGGGAGATCTTCGGGATCATCGGCCTGTCCGGCGCGGGCAAATCCACCTTGGTCCGGTGTATGAACCTGCTGGAACGGCCCACCTCCGGCAGCATTACCGTTGGGGGTCAGCGGCTGGCCTGGATGGAACCAGACGGCGGTTCGGAGAAACTGGTCACGGTCAGTGAAAAGGAGCTGCGGCTGGCGCGCCGGGACATCACCATGATCTTCCAGAGCTTCAACTTGCTCATGCAGCGCACATGCCTGAAAAACGTGTGCTTTCCCATGGAGCTGGCCGGCGTCTCCGGCGCCCAGGCCCGAAAGCGGGCCGAAGAGCTTTTGGAACTGGTGGGGCTGGGAGACAAGGCCAACGCCTATCCCGCCCAGCTCTCCGGCGGCCAGAAGCAGCGGGTGGCCATTGCCCGGGCCCTGGCAACAAACCCCAAGGTGCTGCTGTGCGATGAAGCTACCTCCGCCCTGGACCCCACCACCACCGCTTCCATTCTGGCGCTTTTGAAAGACCTGAATGAGAAGCTGGGCGTCACCGTGGTGGTCATCACCCACCAGATGAGCGTCATTGAGGAGATCTGTTCCCGGGTGGCTATTCTGGACGGCGGCGTGATGGCGGAGCAGGGCAATGTACAGGACATCTTCTCCAACCCCTCCACCGACGCCGCCCGGCGCCTGGTATACCCCGGCGGCGTCCGGGCGGAGCAGGTCCCCGCCAGCAGCCGGGCGGTGCGCATCTCCTTCAACGGCGGCACCGTGTACCAGCCCCTCATCGCGTCCCTGGCCATCGACTGCGGCGTGAAGGTGAACATTCTGGGCGCCGACACCCGCAGCATCAACGGCCACGCCTTCGGCACCATGCTGCTGAGTCTGCCGGAGGACCCCAATGACGCCGCGAAGGCCCTCAGCTACATCCGGGCACAGCCCAATGTCACCGCAGAGGAGGTGGAATATCATGGGTGAACTGTTTACCGTCGAATTCTGGGACTACTTCGGTCCCCTGCTGCTGGCCGGCACGCGGGATACCCTGGTGATGACCGTAGTCTCCACCGTCTTTGCCTACTTATTGGGCCTGCCTTTAGGCGTGCTGCTGGTGCTCACCGGAGACCATGGCATCCGCCCCCACCGGACGTTGAACCGCTGCGTGGGCTGGGTCATCAATGTGGGCCGGTCTCTTCCCTTCATCATTTTGATGGTGTGCGTCCTGCCGTTTACCAAGCTGCTGGTGGGCACAAAGCTCGGCGTCCTGGGGGCTATCCCCCCTCTGGTCATCTCCGCGGCCCCCTTCATCGCCCGCATGGTGGAGTCCTCCCTCAGCGAAGTGGACGCCGGTGTTGTGGAAGCGGCCCAATCCATGGGCGCGTCCACGCTCCAGCTGGTCTGGAAGGTCTATTTGCCGGAGGCGCTGCCGTCCCTGATCCTGGGCGGCTCCATCTCCATCATCACCATCCTGGCCTACACCGCCATTGCCGGTGCCATCGGCGCCGGCGGCCTGGGCGACCTGGCCATCCGCTACGGCTACCAGCGCCGGGAGCCCGCAAAAATGTGGGTGGCGGCGGTGCTGCTGATCGTTTTGGTGCAAATCGTACAAACCGTTTTCAGCCGCGTGTCGAACCGCATTGACAAGCGTTTGAAATAAATGAAATCTCTATTGAAAAAATTGGAGGAAGCAACGATGAACAAGAAATTTTTGTCCCTGGCGCTAAGCCTGGCGCTGAGCCTGTCCCTGGCCGCCTGCGGCTCCAAGCAGGAAGAAGCCCCTGCCGAAACGCCTGCTGAAACCACCGAGCCGGTGGTTCTGAACGTGGCGGCCTCTGCCACCCCCCATGCTGAGATCCTGGAGCAGGTGGTGGATGTTCTGGCCCAGCAGGGCATTGACCTGCAGATCCATGAGTACGGCGACTATGTCGTCCCCAACACCGCCGTGGAGGAGGGCGAGGAAGACGCCAACTACTTCCAGCACATCCCCTATTTGGAGAGCTTCAACGAGAAGGAGGGCACCCACCTGGTGAGCGCGGGCGGCATCCACATCGAACCCATGGGCGTGTACGCCGGCAAGACCGCCTCTTTGGAGGAGCTGCCCGACGGCGCCGAGATCGCCATCCCCAACGATCCCACCAACGAGGGCCGCGCCCTGCTGCTGCTGGAGGCCCAGGGCCTTATCAAGCTGGCGGATGGCGCCGGACTGGAGGCCACGCCCAACGACATCGCGGAAAACCCCAAGGGCCTGACATTCAAGGAGCTGGAGGCCGCCATGATCCCCAACGCCGTGGAGGAAGTGGACCTGTCCGTCATCAACGTCAACTACGCCCTGGAGGCCGGTTTCGACCCCACCACGGACGCTCTGGCCATTGAGGACGCCGACTCCCCCTATGTGAACATCGTGGCTGTGAAGGAGGGCAATGAGAACGACCCCGCCATCCTGGCGCTGGTGGAGGCCCTACAGTCCGACGCCGTCCGTGACTTCATCAAGGAGACCTACGGCGGCGCCGTGGTCCCCGTCTTCTAAGGCACACTCCCCCACAGACAAGCATCTGAAGCAAGCCGGCAGACAGCGGTCAAAAAGGCCCGTTGTCTGCCGGCTTGTTTTTTTAGTGCAAATTTTGTAAATTATTGTGGCATTTCCGTGAAAGCCGTGCTAGAATAAGAGCCGCTGTCCGATTTTTCGGATAAATTCAGGTCCAACGGGGGGCTTGCTGTATGGCGCTGCGCCAGGTAAAAAGCTATTCCATCGATATGTGCAGTGGTCCGATCCTGCCGAAAATGCTGCGCTTTGCTGTGCCGCTGATGTTTTCCAGCATGCTGCAGCTGCTGTTCAACGCGGCGGATGTCATCGTGGTGGGCCGCTTCGCCGGTGACAACTCCCTGGCCGCCGTGGGCTCCACCACCTCTCTCATCAACCTGCTGACCAATTTGTTCCTGGGCCTGTCCATCGGCGCCAACATCCTGGCCGCCAGACATTACGGCGCCCGGGAGGATGAGGAGCTCAGCAAGACGGTCCACACCGCCATGCTGCTGAGCCTCCTCAGCGGCATTCTGCTGACAGTAGTGGGTATTTTGGGTGCCCGGCAGATCCTGGTCTGGATGCAGTCCCCGCCGGAGGTCTTAAAGCTCTCCGCCCTGTATCTGCGCATTTATTTCCTGGGTATGACCGCCACCATGCTCTATAACTTCGGCGCCGCGCTGCTGCGGGCGGTGGGCGACACCCGGCGTCCCCTGCTCTATCTCTTCTGCGCCGGCGTCATCAACGTGGCGCTGAACCTGGTGTTCGTCATCACGCTGAAGATGGATGTGGCCGGCGTGGCCCTGGCCACTGTCATTTCCCAGTGCATCTCCGCGTTTTTGGTAGTCCGCTGCCTCATGAAGGAAAGCGGCGCCATCCGTCTGGACCTGCGCCAGCTGAAGCTCCACCGGACCAAGCTCCGGCAGATCCTGCGGGTGGGTCTGCCCGCCGGTTTCCAGGGCATTTTGTTCTCCCTTTCCAACGTGGTCATCCAAAGCTCCGTCAATTCCTTCGGCGAGATCGTGGTGGCCGGCGGCTCCGCCGCCTCCAGCGTGGAAAACTTTGTGTATGTGGCCATGAACGCCTTCCACCAGGCCAATGTCTCCTTCACCAGCCAGAACTTAGGCGCCGGCAACTACCGCCGCATCTGGCGGGTGCTGGCACTGGCCCAGTGCTGCGTCATCGCGGTGGGCCTTCTGCTGGGCGGCAGCGTGGTGTATTTCGGCCCCTACCTGCTGCGGCTGTACACCCACTCCCCCGCCGTCATCGACTGCGCCATGCAGCGGCTGTACATCGTGTGTCTGCCCTACGTCCTTTGCGGCATCATGGATGTGGCCGTGGGCACGCTGCGGGGCATCGGGTATTCCGTCCTGCCCATGGTGGTGACGCTGGTGGGCGCCTGCGGGCTGCGGCTGGTATGGATCGCCACCATTTTCCAGATCCCTGCCTTCCACACCATCCAGACGATCTATTGGTCCTATCCCATTTCCTGGACGATCACGGCCGCCGCCCATTTTGTATGTATTTTCTTCACCATGCGGCGTTTAAAACGCCATCTGATGCCGGAGGAAACAGCCTGAAAAAGCCGCTGTGTACATTCTGTACACAGCGGCTTTTTTCAATATCCGTTCACCATGATGTCCAGCACCCTGCCCGCCACGGTGCCGGCCACACTGCTGCCGCCGCCGCCGTTTTCCACCAGGACCACAAAGGCGTAGGGCGTTTCTTCATTCCGCAGGAAGCCGGCGAACCAGGCGTGGGGCGTTTTGCCCTCCCCCACCTCGGCGGTGCCGGACTTGGCGCAGATGTCCATATTAGGGAAGCGCTTGGTGCCGTAAGTTTTCTCCACGTTGTCCGCCATCATGTCCGCCAGGGCCGACGCCGTGGAGGCCGACACCAGCCGGCCCGTCTTGCCTGTCACGTGGGGCAGGGACGGGACCCCCAGCGCGGAGACCGTCTTTTGGATGAGGTACGGCTCCGCCGCCCGGCCGCCGTTGGCGATGGCGCCCATGTACACCATGAGGCCGCAGGGATTCACCTGGTCGTGAAACTGGCCCACGCCTGCCCAGCCCAGCTGGCTGTCGGTGATGTTTTCCCAGGTAAAGCCGCCCTTGGCCGTAGGCAGGCCGCTGACGGAATAGCTATCCGTCAAGCCCGCCTTTTCCGTGTACTTCGCCAGGGTATCCGCTCCCAGCTCCACCGCCATCTGAGCAAAGGCCACGTTGCAGCTGTTGGCAAAGGCGTCGCCGATGTGCTGCTGGCCATGGGTACCGGAGCAGATGATGGTATCGTCCCCTATTTGGATGGAGCCCTGGCAGTCCCAGGTGCGCTCGTCCAGGTCCGGGATGCGCTCAATGGCCGCCGCCAGCGTCACGGTCTTAAACACGGACCCCGGCGTGAAGGCGGAGGACAGGAAGCGGTTCAGGTACGCCCCCTCCCAGCGGTCGCTGGTCTCGATGTCGCCGGGGACGTTCAGCGGGTCATAGCTGGGGGCGGAGACCATGCACAGAATCTCGCCGGTCTTGTAATTATAGACCGCCACGGTGCCGGCATGCCCGTTCAGGGCCTCGTAGGCCTCGTAATTGTACCGGGCGTCGATGGTCAGATACAGATCGGAGCCCCGTTCGGCGCCAAAGGCGCCATTCAACAGGCTGTATCCCGTCAGCTTATCGGCAAAGGCGTTCAGCGCACCGGTGCCGATGTTGCCCTGGAGGTCCCCCACCGCGTGGAGGGTAGCCTTGCGGACGGTGACATTGTCGTAGTAGACCCGCTTTCCGTTTTCCACGGTGGACAGCACGTCGCCGTCCCGGTCCAGGACTGTGCCGCTGGCCAGCTGGCCGTCGCTGTTATAAAGGTGGCGGTTAAAGGCCGAGGACGCCCAGCTGCCGCCGTGGAGGGCGTATTTCACCAAAAACACGCCCACCCCCGCCGCCAGCAGCAGCGCCAGCGCCAGGCAGATAAGCATCCGCCGTTCAATCTTCTTCATGGTCCGCCTCCTCTCCGTCAAACAGCCCCTGCTCCACCGGCGCCGCCCGGCGGCGGGCCTCCTCCGTCAACCGCCGCTGAGGGCCGCGCCGAATGGCGAAGCTGGCATTTTCCCGGGTGTCCGTGGCCTTCAGAAACGCCAGCAGGCCCCAGGCGGACATCATGGCGGAGCCGCCGTTGGACACAAATGGGAAGGTGACACCGGTAAGAGGCAGCAGGTCCACGGAGCCCAGCACGTTCAAGCAGGTCTGAAACACCAGCAGCGACCCCGCCGCGCAGGCGGCGATGGTGTAAAAGCTGGAGCGCCCCGCCCGGGCCGCCCGGACGGCGAACAGCGCCAGGGCGATGATGGAGCACACAGCCAGCAGGGCGATGAACAGCCCCCATTCCTCGCACAGCATGCCGAACACCAGGTCCGTGTCCGCGGCGGGGATCCTGTGGAGCCAGCCGTTGCCGGCCCCCATGCCGATGAGACCGCCGGAGGCGGCGGCAGACATGGTGCGGGTCTGCTGGTAGCCGGTGGTGGACGCGGCCTCCCAGGCGTGGCCCCAGGAGGCGAAGCGGCTCAAAATATACGGTTTGAATTTGATGATGATGCCGGCGCCGAATACCGCGCCGCCACAGATGAGGCCCAGGGTGGCAAAGTCACCGGAGCGCAGGTAGGCAATGACCAGGAACGTGATGAAAAAGATCGCCGCCGTGCCGAAGTCGCTCATGAGGCCCAGCAGGCCGATGCACACGCCGGTAAGGGCGATGAACAGCGTCAGGTTCCGTCTGCGGAACAGCCGCTCCAGCGTGGCGGAGCCGGCAAAAATATAGCAGATCTTGGCGATCTCCGAGGGCTGGAAGGAAAGTCCGCCAAGGCTGATCCAGTTGACGGCGCCGTACTTGGACTGGCCCAACACCAGGGTAACGCCCAGCAGGCCAATGGCCCCCGCCGCCATGAGCCATCGTATTTTCTTCACCCGGTCCAGATCCCGCAGAAACAGGCCCAGCACCAGGAAAAGGCCCAGCCCCAGCAAAATGGACAAAAACTGCTTGGGCAGGCTCCCCGGTGCGCTGGAGGCCGTCACCGCCAGGGACAATGTGGAGAGGAAAAAGGCGATGGTCTCCAGCTCAAAGCCCACGCAGCGGGTACACCGCAGCACCACAAAATACAGCCACATGGCCACTGTCAGTCCCAGAAAGGACAGCGGCACCTGAATGGAGGCCGCCGCTCCCCCGGCGGCGATCAGCTGCAAGCAGGTCAGCACCTGAAACAGCGTCAGCCACAAAAAAGAGGGCCAGATGGTGGCTGGGCGCTCCGCCCGGCGCTTTTCGTCCAGCTCCTCCCGCTCCGCCACCGTCTGGGGCAGGAAAATGAGGGGCACACCGCCCAGGGTGATGGTGTCCCCCAGCTTCACCGGAGAAGATTCCTCCACCGTCGTACCGTTTACAGCGGTGCCGCCCTTGGAGCCCAGGTCGTAAATGACCCACTGTTCATCCTCACCCCGGCACAGGGCGGCGTGCTGCCGGGAGATGCTGGGATAATTCAGCCGCACATCCGCCGCGGCGCCGCGGCCAATGATATTCTCCCAGTGGGTCAGCAAAATAGGCGCGCCGTTGGGCAGGCTCAGCTGGCCCCAGGTCTCCGGCGTGTGGGGGACCTTCATCAAAGACCGGATGGCACGGTATAAAACGAAAAAGGCCAGCACCGGAAACAAAAAGCGGACAAAGGCCATGTACCACTCCCCCGCCAGGGGATGCTCTCCCAAAAACGCCGTTAAGGCTGTCAGCGGCGCCGACAGCAGCACGGAGATCTGCTCCAACCTGTCCGCCTCCTTTCATTTTCAAAATCAGAGTGCATTATATCATCAATCGCCGCCGATGTACAGTCCCGGCGAATTTTGCCGGAGGCAACGGCTGGAATTTCCGATTTGCTCTTGACCTGTCAGGAAAAATCCTTTACAATAGTTAATCGACCATGAGATTTTGAAAACGGTTTTTGCCGTTTTGCTCTTTATTATTTTTTCTGAAAGGCCGATCAACATGAAACATCCCTACAAGACCCGGGAAGGCGGCGCAACGGTGACGATCTTCGTCCCCTACGACTGTAAAAACCACTGCCCCTTCTGCATCAACAAGGGGGAATACGCGGACCTGACGGGTTTCTCTCTGGAAAAGATCTGCGAAAGCATCCGGCGTATGGACGCCATCACGCCCTACTGTGACTTCGTATTCACCGGGGGCGAGCCTTTCGCGGACATCGAGCAGCTCCAGATTATGCTGGACCAGATCCCTACCACCCACAAGGTCTATATCAACACCACCCTGCCGGTGTCCCAGCACCAGTCTGAGGAGGACATTCTGGCATTTGCCGAACGCAACAAGCACAAGATCACATGCATCAATGTCTCCCGCCACATGCAAAAGTACGTGGTGGAGTCCAACGACGGCCTGCTGGCCCGCCTGCCGGTGCCCTTCCGGGTGAACTGCGTGCTGTATAAAAACTATCCCGCCGAGGGCCTGGTGCCCTATATGGAGCGGTTTTTGAAGATTCCCGGCGCCTCTATCCAGTTCCGCTTCGACTACACCGCCACCACGCCGGAGAACCTGTACGACGAGGAGGGCGACAAGATCCTCCACGACCTCAAGCAGGTGGCCACCTACACCGGCCTGGACGGCTGCCGGATGCGTTGCGGCTTCCACTTTGACTACAAGGGCATGGAGCTGACCTATCACAAGACCCTGCCCTATTCCACCATCGTGGAGACCGATCCCAAGGACGGCGTCACGTACGATATCCTGTATGATATCCTCATCAAGCAAAATGGCGATATCCACTCCGACTGGACCGGCGTGATGCTGGATGTGGATGCCTATGAGCATGTGGTGTTTGAGCCCTATGACCTGAAGTGGCTGGCCCGCATCGCGTAAATGGAACCCAATGGCGGCGGAAGAATTTCTTCCGCCGCCTTGCTTTACTGTATTTTTAAGGAAGTGTGCGTATGAAAGAGATCAAAACCGTGGGCATCATCGGCCTGGGCGCCCTGGGTGTGCTGTACAGCCACCTGTTCACCCAGGGGCTTGGCAAGGACCGTGTGCTGGTCCTTGCGGACCGGGCCCGGGTGGAGCGCTACAGGAGGGACGGCGTGTACCTTAACGGACAGCTGTGCGCGTTCAATTATACGGACGCCGCCGAAGTCACGGAGCCCGTGGACCTGCTGCTGTTCGCCGTGAAATTCGGCGGCCTGGAGAGCGCCATCCAGACCTGCCGCCACCTGGTGGGGCCGGACACCACCGTCATCTCCGTTCTCAACGGCATCACCAGCGAGGAGATCCTGGCCCAGGCTTACGGCCGGGAGAAGGTCATCTGGTGCGTGGCCCAGAAGATGTCCGCCGTGAAGGAAGGCAATCACGCCACCATCTCTCCCTTCGGCGAGTTGGCCCTCGGCGTTCCCGCCGGTATGGACCAAGGCCGCCTGGAGACGCTTCTCCGCCTGCTGGACAGCATCCATTTCCCCTATACGCTGCCGGAGGATATCCTCCGCCACATGTGGAGCAAGCTGCTGGTGAACACCGGCTGCAACCAGGCGGCCATGGTGTTTCAGTGCGGCTACGGCGGGCTGAAGACCGGCCAGCCTGCCCACGACACCATGGTGGGCGCCATGAAAGAGGTCATGGCCGTGGCCAACGCCCAGGGCATCCCCCTGACGGAAGCGGATATCCAAGGCTGGGTGGACGTCATTGACGGCTTCCCCAATGACGGAGAGCCCTCCATGCGCCAGGACGGCACGGCCCACCGGAAAAGCGAGGTGGAGCTATTCTCCGGCACCATCCGCCGCCTGGGCGTCCAGCACGGCATCCCCACGCCGGTGAATGACTGGCTGTACGGGAAAGTTCAGGAAATGGAGAGTCAATACTAAAAAACGCCCTCACGGCTTTAACCGTGAGGGCTGTTGTTATTTCAGGAAAACGCGTTTTCCGCCTTGATATTCTCTCACCACGCCGATGCGCTGGGCACTGGGTACACACCGGCGCAGCTCCACCAGCAGCGCGTCCGCGTCCGCCGGGTCCACCGCCATTAGAAGGCCCCCGGCGGTCTGAGGGTCGTACAACAGGTCCTGCTTGCAAAGCTCCGTGTCCCCGGCATCCACCTCCCCTTCCGCGAAGGCGCGGTTCCGGTACATGCCGGCAGGCAGGATGCCCATGCGGGCCAGCTCCACCGCCTCCGGGATGAGATCAATCTCCTCCACCCGGAGCTCCAGCTCCACGCCGCTGCCCTGGGCCATCTCGCAAGCATGGCCCAGCAAGCCGAAGCCCGTCACATCCGTGCAGGCGTGGACTCGGTATTTCACCATGGCGTCCCGGGCGGACTTGTTGAGGGTGGTCATCAGCTGCTGGGCCAGGGCAATGGCCGCCGGAGAGGCCATGTCCGCCTTGGCGGCGGTGGTCACCACACCGATGCCCAGGGGCTTCGTCAGCAGCAGCACGTCCCCCCCGCGGGCGCCGGAATTGGTCAGCACCCTGTCCGGATGGACAAAGCCCGTCACCGCCAAGCCGTACTTGGGCTCCTCGTCCAAAATACTGTGGCCGCCGGTGATGAGGGCGCCCGCCTCGTACACCTTATCGTAGCCGCCCCGCAGCAGCTGGTGCACCGCCTCCTTGGGCATGGACTCCGGAATGGCCATGATGTTCAGACACAGCTTCGGTTCCCCGCCCATGGCGTACACGTCGCTGAGGGCGTTGGTGGCCGCGATCTGGCCAAACAAGTAGGGGTCGTCGGCGATGGGCGGAAAAAAATCCACCGTCTGCACCAGGGCCAGGTCATCGGAGACCTTGTACACCGAAGCGTCATCGCTTTTGTCAAACCCAACCAGAAGATTGGGGTCCTCGCGGACCCGGATGCCCTCCAGCAGCTGGGCCAGCACGCCGGCCCCCACCTTGGCGCCACAGCCGGCACACTTGGCCAGCTTTGTCAGCTTCACGTCATGCTCCATACAATACCCCCGTCAGGTCCAAAAGCGCCTCCAGCACGCCGCCGCCCACCGCCAGGGCCTTGTCGCTGGCGCAGCGGCAGTGCTCCACGGCGCACCGGGGGTCGATGTCCCCGGCCTTCATCCCCTTGTGGACCGGCGTCCCATCCGCCAGGATGCCCCGGAGCACGCCATCCAGCGTACACACCATAGGCTGGCTGTCCACCGTGGCGGCAATGTCTCCCATCTTCACCTGGGCGCCGATGTCCAGCAGCTGATGGAACACCCCATCCGCCGGGGCCCGCAGCACCCGCTCCCCGGCGAAGCCGCCGATGAGACCGGGGATGCCGGTATTGGGAATGGCGGAGCCCGCCCGGATGACCCGGCCCAGGTAATGGCCCCGCATGGTCTCCACCACGGCGTGACAGTCCTCCCCCGCTGTGAAACCGGGGCCTACGCCAATGACCACCGGCGCGTCGGTGCGCTTTGTGCCCAGATTCCGCTTGGCCAAAATGGCATCCACCACGGCGTCCGGCCGCAAGGCTTGGATGCAGACGCCCTCCGGGTCCGCCAGAACCGGGATAACGCCTGCCCCCAGCAGGGCCAGAGCCTCCGCCGGGGAAGCGGCCCGTCGGGCGGTCACGTCCTCCACCGTGGTCTCTCCATAAACGACCGCCTGGGAAAAGCAGACGGTCCGCCGAATGGCCGTGGGGCGCTCCACATCCGTCATGACCACCTTAATGTGGGATCGCCACAGCCGCAGGGCAATACCGGAGGCCAGATCTCCGGCGCCGCGGATCACAACCAGCATTGTACGCCTCCTCTCCGTCCTATGGGCGGTTTCCATCAAAATAAAGCCCCTTTTGCAGCGCTCCCGCCGCCCAGGGCCAGGGCAGCCGCTCTCCGCACCGACGGGCCCACTCCCACAGCTCCGGAGTGTCCGCCTGATTCAAAAAGTACTGGTCCGCCAGGGCCTCCGCCGCCAGCACACGGGCGGTATTCTCCGGCGTGGCGGCATCTTCCGTTTCAGTCCCTGCCAGAGCCGCAAATCGCTCCGGCCGGTGGGCCGCCTCCCGGATGGGCCGCCCAAAGCCAGATATCCCCACCACGCAGATGGTCTGCTCCGCCTCCGGCGGGATGACCGGCTCATGGGGGGCGTGAGCCTTCAGCGGCAGGCGGGCGGAACCATCCGCCTCCACCAGCACGTGATCGAAGCGAGCCGCCAGGTCCGCCATCGGCACTTCCAAGGCCGTCAGCTTTCCATGCTCCAGCGGCGTTCCGGCACACAGCAGCGGAATGGACGCCAGGGCGTCCAGCTCCGCCCGGTCATGGGCGCAGGACAGGCCGGGAAAGGGGTAGAACTTCGTGGTGGTGCACAACAGCACCCGGCTCCCCGCCTCCGCCAGCTCCGTGCCCAGCATCCGCAGAAGGGTGGTCTTTCCGCCGCTGCCAATGACAGCGGTGACGCCGGGACGAATGTCCAGCAGCTTTGCAAGCGTCAAGCGTCTCCCCCCTTTCGTTCTTCTTTTTATAGAATAACACCTGCCGCCAGTGCCGTCAAGGGATACGCCGGGAAAGGTCGACCTTCCTTCTATTGACTTTTTCGCGGAACATGGTATCATGATACTATCGTTTATCTCACTTGAGTATCACGAAGGAGGGCTTGCCATGACGGATGAATGCGGCCGCACCATTGACTATCTGCGCTTGTCCGTGACAGACCTGTGCAATTACCGGTGCCGCTACTGTATGCCCGCCGAGGGCATTGCCAAGCGGGACCACCGGGAGATGCTATCCATTGAAGCGCTGGCGGAGATCGGACAGGCGGCAGTCCACTGCGGTGTAAAGAAAATACGCTTAACAGGCGGAGAGCCTTTGGTCCGCCGGGGCCTTTTGGAGCTGTGCCGTCTTCTCCGGGCCATTCCGGAGCTGGAGGAGCTGTGTCTCACCACCAACGGCGCCCTGCTGCCCCAGCTGGCGCGGCCCCTGCGGGAAGCAGGCGTGGACCGGCTGAACATCAGTCTGGACACGCTGCGACCGGACCGCTTCGCCGCCATGACCCGTTTGGGACGGCTGGAGGATGTGGCGGCCGGCATTTCCGCCGCCGAAGCGGCGGGATTTTCCCACTTGAAGCTGGACACAGTGCTCATCGGCGGCTTCAATGACGATGAGATCGGCGATTTTTTGGCGCTGACGCAGGCACATCCCTGGGAGGTCCGCTTCATTGAGCTCATGCCCATGGGCCCGTGTGCCGCCTGGGAGAAAAGCTGCTTCCTTTCCGCGGAGACCGTACTGGAAAGGTATCCTGCTTTACAGCAAATCGAGCCACAGGGCGTGGCCCGCCGCTTCCGGCTGCCGGGGGCAAAGGGGACTGTGGGGCTGATCTCCCCTGTGAGCCACGAGTTTTGCGGCCAGTGCAGCCGCATCCGGGTGACGGCGGACGGCCGGCTGAAGGGCTGTCTCCATTCGGCGGAGGAGCTTTCCCTGCGGGGCCTCCACGGCGAAGCGCTGGAAGCGGCCATCCGCCGGGGGATCTTGCAAAAACCCCGGCGGCACCATCTGGCGGAGGGCCCCAGCGGCACGCCCCGCACCATGAACCAGATCGGAGGATGACCTATGGCGGAACTGACGCATTTTAATGAACAGGGCCGGGCCAGAATGGTGGATGTGACGGATAAGGCCGTTACCCACCGGACGGCTGTGGCCGCCGGTGAGATCCACATGGCTCCGGACACCCTGGCGCGTATCCGGTCCGGCACCATGAAAAAGGGCGACGTGCTGGCGGTGGCCCAGGTGGCAGGGATTCAGGCGGCCAAGCACAACTGGGAGCTCATTCCCATGTGCCATCCCCTGCCCCTCACCGGCATCGACATCGCCTTTGCCCTGTCTGACGCGCCCTGCATGGTGAAGATTCGGGCCACCGTCACCTGCACCGGCGTCACCGGCGTGGAGATGGAGGCCCTCACCGCCGTGTCCGTGGCGGCTTTGACCATTTATGACATGTGCAAGGCCGTCCAGAAGGACATGCGCGTCACCAACATCCGTCTGCTGGAAAAGTCCGGCGGCAAGAGCGGCGACTATGTCGCGGAGGAATGACTATGGCAAACGTCGTATCTGTCAATATCAGTGAACGCAAGGGCACTTTAAAGACCCCCGTCCCACAAATTCAGCTGAAGCTCCGCCACGGCATCGTGGGCGACGCCCACGCCGGCGACTGGCACCGGCAGATCAGTCTCCTGGCGGAGGAGAGTGTGGACACCATGCGGGCCGTCTGCTCCATTCCTTTGGACGCCGGCGTCTTCGCGGAAAATATCAATACCGTGGGCATCGACCTCAAGCACCTGCCGGTGGGGACCCATCTCCGCATCGGCGAGACCGAGGTAGAGGTCACTCAGATCGGCAAGGAATGCCATAATGACTGCGCCATCAAGCAGGCCGTGGGCAAATGCGTCATGCCCACGGAGGGCATTTTTGCCGTGGTGGTCCGGGAGGGCATTGTCCGTCCCGGTGACGAGATCCAAATTCTGGAGGCGGGCAAATGAAGCTTGTAAAAACAGAAGAGGCCGTGGGCCATGTGCTGTGCCACGACATGACCCAGATCATCCGGGGCCAGTTCAGGGGTCCCCGGTTCCGCAAGGGCCATGTGGTGACCGCTGAGGATATCCCCGTGCTGCTCTCCATGGGCAAGGAGCACCTGTACATCTGGGAGATGAGGTCGGGGATGGTCCATGAAAACGACGCGGCGGAGCGGCTGTGCGCCCTGTGCCGCGGCGCAAACATGGACCGCAGCGAGGCCAGCGAGGGCAAGATCGAGCTGACCGCCGCCTGTGACGGCTGGTTCCGGGTGGACAGCCAGCGGCTGTTGTCCGTCAATTCCATCCCGGATATCATGATCGCTACCCGCCGCGGCGGCACCGCCGTGAAAAAAGGCGATAAGCTGGCGGGCACCCGGGTCATCCCCCTCATTATCGAGGAGGAAAAGCTGCGCTCTGCCGAGCAGGCCGTTGGGGATGCTCCCCTGCTGGAGTTGCTGCCGTATATCAAAAAGACCGCTGCCATCGTGGCCACCGGCAGCGAGGTGAAAAAGGGACTCATTCAGGACACCTTCACTCCGGTGGTGAAGGATAAGCTGGCGGCCTACGGCATTGAGACCCTGGCAGTGGCCTATTCCGGCGACGGGGTGGAAAACGTGGCAGGTGCCATCGCGGACATGCGAAAGACCGGCGCGGAGCTCATCCTCTGTACCGGAGGCATGAGCGTGGACCCCGATGACAACACCCCCGGGGCTATCCGGCAAAGCGGCGCCCGCATCGTCACCTACGGTGCCCCCGTCTTGCCCGGGGCCATGTTCCTGCTGGGATATTATGAGGACGGCACCGTGGTCTGCGGCCTGCCGGGCTGCGTCATGTACGCCGGCGCCACCATTTTCGACCTGGCCCTGCCCCGCGTCGCCGCAGGCGTGGAGATGACCCGGGCGGACTTTGCCGCCATGGGCGAGGGCGGCCTGTGCCTGGGCTGCAAACTCTGCCACTGGCCCGACTGCCCCTTTGGGCGGTAAGCATGAAAAAGCGCGCCGGAAGCTCCGGCGCTGCTTTTCCAAAAGCGTTCATCTTATTTGAGTATCACGTTATCTGCTCCTTGCGGAGTACTGATAAATCTTGTATCATATTGGAAAGGATGGCCCCCATGAAAAAGTATTTGTCCCTGCTGCTGTCCCTGAACCTGTTGCTTGCGCTGTGCGCCTGCGGCTCTAAAAACGAGCCCGCCTCCCAGCCCGCCG
>JAETPK010000030.1 GCA_021771265.1 Oscillospiraceae bacterium | reverse complement strand
GGGCGGTATGTATTGATAAATACTCTACCCCCCCTGAAAACGCTGGGTTTTGGCGCAGGAGAAAGCTGGATCTACGCCGCACTTACGCCAAACAAAAGCGCTTGATATGGATAGCGAAAGGCCGATGCTCCGTCAAAAGGGCATCGGCCTTTTTTGCGGCGTCAGTGCCGTCTCTGTCTATTACAAAAAATAATGCCGCCGGGATGATGTGCCCCAAAAGTTAGACAAATCGTTCTAACGAGCATTGTTCAAGCAGCTGAAGGGGCTTGCTGCCTGCGAATTGCAGGCAGCAAGCCCTTTCTCTTTGCTTTCATAGAGTAATTCGAAGAAATTTTCCATGTGTCTTTTGAATTCTGCTGTATACCGTTTGTTTGCGACTCCTTTTGGTATCGTAAAACACCCCATTTGTTAGACAGCATATCATACGCTCTAACAAATGGGGTGCGGTTCATTCACGCGGCGGGGCAAGCGCGTGACTACTGGTCAACATGCTTGGCGAGGAAGAAAGCGCCCTCGTAATAGATCCAGATCGTATCTGAGTCTGCCGTAAAAAATTGATCTCCGAAAAAGCCTTCGCCGGAATCGACCGTCACACCCGTGACCTCGCTGATACCATTCCACCACTCCCCGAGATTTGCCTGGTAGGCCTCTGTTAAGCCATTATAGTCATAAGCGACGGCAGCGGCTTCATAAGCGACCGTGTCATCAGCTGCCTGCTCACCGTCCAAAAGAACAGAATCAGGCTGATATGTGACCAGTGTCCCACGAAATGACTCCATATCCTCTGAAGACAGGGTTGAAACCGCGGCGCTTTGATAGTCCTTTACTTCCCAAGTTCCATAATAAGCAGATACAGGATCGCGCTCCTCTGCGTGAGCGTTTTCGTTTTCGGCTTCGGAAGCTTCCACCGCCCCCGCCGGCTCACTGCCTGGCAACTCTTGTTCCATCACCGGTGCCGACGCCTCTTGCGAAGGGGCACTCTGCGAACTGCCGCCGCACCCGCTCAATGTCATTGCCAAAAGACCGGCGGATAACAGGGCCAAGCAATATTTTTTCATAAAAAACCTCCCCGATCAAAATTCGGAATTTGCCAATACCTGTTGCTTTCTGCACCGCAGGAAAGCTGTGGCAAATCAGTGTACCATAAAAAAACCGATTTGTCACCCGCTGCGGGAAAATCGCGGAAAAGCGATGGCTGTTGATGCCTGCGCCTGGCGGAGCCTTGCGGAGGCGGTGGTGAAATAGTTTTTTTGGAGCGGTAATGTCCCGTGAAAATGCGCTGAAACAGGAAAAAACTAGAAAATGACCTGTTTTGCTTCCGTTGAAAAAGCAGGAGGACACGTGGAAGCAACGGAAATGAATTTGACAGAATGTTCAAAAAATGCTAATATAATCAGGAAATATTTTGCTGTTTTGAACGACATCCGGCGGGCCAGAAGCAGCAGGAAAGGAAGAGAGGCCATGGCAAAACGAAAAAACGTGCTGCTGATCCTTTCAGACCAACAGCGGTTGGACACCGTGGGTGCTTATGGGATGAACCCGATCTGCAAAACGCCCCACATCGACCAGCTGGCAGCGGAGGGGATGAAATTTACAAACGCGTATACCAGCTCGGCCATCTGCGCGCCTTCCCGTGCCAGCGTGATGACGGGACTTTACCCCCATAAGCACGGCGTTGTTGACAACTTTACCAACATCAAGGAGGGCACACCGCTTCTGGGCGACTGCATGCACGAGGCGGGATATTACTGCGGCTACGCCGGAAAGTGGCATGTGACGCCCAACAAAGCGCCCATGGAATGCGGCTTTGATGACGGCAAGCCCTTCATGGGCTACGGATTTCCCGGCAGCCGGGTCTTTCCACACCTCATCTTCGACCAGCCCCCCGACAATACCCCCAATTACTATGAGGAGTATTTAAAGGAGAACGGCTTTGAGAATGTTGATGTCTCCCATGGCTTCCTGGGGGACAATCCCGCCCTTCAGATCCAGGAGATGTTCTGCAAGCACGAGGGACCGGTGGAGAGCACCATCGAATACTTCGTGGCCCATGAGACCAACCGCCTCATCGACCAGGCCAAGGAGCAGGAGAAGCCCTTCTTCATCTGGGCCAACTTCTGGGGACCTCACAGCCCCAGCATCGTGCCGGAGCCCTATTACTCCATGTACGACCCCAACGACATCCCCCAGCACCCCAGCTACTGCGACGACCTGCTGGATAAGCCCTACGGCTATTACCTCAGCGAGAAGATGTGGGGCCTGGGCAATTACGGCTGGAAGGGCTTCCAGGAGATCGCGGCCCGCTACTACGGCCACTGCACCATGATCGACGACATGGTGGGCATGATCGTGGATAAGCTGAAGGCCGAGGGCCTTTACGACGACACCATCATCATTTACAGTGCCGATCACGGCGACTGCCTGGGTGCCCACAAGCTCATCGAAAAGGGCGCCTTCACCTTCGACGAGATCTACCACATCCCCATGGTGGTGAAGGGCGCGGGCACCAAGGATAACGACAGCTTTGTCTACCTCCAGGAGATGATGCCCACCATTCTGGATGTGGCCGGCGTCAAGCCGCCTCAGCCGGTGGACGGTGAGAGCATCCTGCCCTTGATGATGGGCCAGCAGGAGAGCAACGGCCGCACCGAGGTCTACGGCGAATTCCACAGCCACTTCTATGTGGGCCGCCAGCGGATGGTCCGGGACCGGGACTATCAGCTGACCTTCAATGAAAGCGAGCGGGGCGAGCTGTACGACCTGAAAAAAGACCCGTACCAGCTGCACAATGTGTGTTATGATCCGGCCTACGCCGATGTTAAGAAAAAATATCTGGACATCATGTCCCAGTATATGAAGAAGCTGGAAGACCCCGCCGGCGCTTGGTTCCACCGGATCAAGGAATTCTATTAAACGGGAGAGAGTTTCATATGGACGACAACAAAAAGAGCAAGATCCAACTGCCGGCCTGGGGATGGCTGATCATCTCCTTCCTGGCCGCCCTGGCGCTGTGGTTCTTCCTTTCCGTCAACGAAAAGACCGCCCGCAGCTTCCCCTTCCTCCCCGCGATCCTCCAGGCGCTGGGCACTGTTATTGAGCGGGGCATCCTGGCGGAGGACTTCATCAGCAGTATGATCTCCGTGATCTCCGGCTTCGCCCTGGGCTTTGTGACCGCGGTGCCCGTGGCGTTCCTGATGGCCTGGTACCTGCCGGTGCGCAACATTCTGGAGCCCTGGATCCAGTTTATCCGCAATATCCCCCCGTTGGCCTACGTGCCTCTGGTGGTCATCGCCGTGGGCGTGGGCCGTAAGCCGCAGATCATCGTCATCTGGCTGGCCACCTTCCTCATCATGACCGTTACCATCTATCAGGGCGTGCGCAACGTGGATGAAACGCTGCTGAAGGCAGCCCGGGTGCTGGGCGCCAAGGACAAGGACCTGTTTGTCAAGGTCGTGTTTCCCGCCACAACACCCTTCATCCTTACCGCCGTCCGCCTGGGCGTCTCCGTTGCCCTGACCACCCTCATCGCCGCCGAGTCCACCGGCGCCTCCGCCGGCATGGGCATGCGCATCCGTTCCTTCAGCAACAGCTTTGAAGTGGCCCCCATGCTGCTTTACATCATTTTGATCGGCATCATCGGCATCACCTCTGAAAAGATCATCAAAACGTTAGAAAGGAAGCTCACAGGATGGCAGGAGAAGAGAGAAGTGTAAAGGTCCGGATCGACCATGTGGAGAAGATCTACGACGGCCGCAAGGGCAAAATGGTCGCCCTGAACGGCGTGGACCTGGATATCTATGAAAACGAGTTCATCTGCGTGGTCGGGCCCTCCGGCTGCGGCAAATCCACACTGCTGAACATCATCGCCGGCCTTCTGGAGCCCACCTCCGGCGCCGTTTACGTCAACGGCAAGAAGGTGGAGGGCACCGGTCCTGAGCGGGGCGTGGTGTTCCAGCAGTACGCCCTGTTCCCCTGGCTCACGGTCATGAAAAACGTCATGTTTGGCCTGAAGCTGAAGGGAATACCTGATGACCAGGCCAGAGAGATCGCCATGAAGTACATAAGGATGGTGCAGCTGGAGGATTTTGTGGACGCTTATCCCAAGGAGCTGTCCGGCGGCATGAAGCAGCGTGTTGCCATCGCCCGGGCCTATGCGGTCCAGCCGGAGGTCCTGCTGATGGACGAACCCTTCGGCGCCCTGGACGCCCAGACCCGCACCCAGCTCCAGTCCGAGCTGACCCGCACCTGGCAGGAGGAGAAGAAGACCTGCTTTTTCATCACCCACGATGTGGAGGAGGCTATCATCCTGGGCACCAAGGTCATCGTCATGAGTGCCCGCCCCGGCCGCATCAAGACCGTGATCGACATCGATCTGCCCTATCCCCGCACCCAGGACCTGAAAATGCAGAAGGAATTCCTGGACCTGAAGGCCCGCATCTGGGGCGAGGTCTATCAGGAGTTCCTGGAGGTCCGCCAGTAATGTGCCATTTTGGGCCTGAGGCCCGGTGGAATATGATCTAAAATTTATTTTTTGGAGGTATCAGATGAAAAACAAGTTTATTTCTATGCTGCTCGCTCTGGCAATGGTGCTGTCCCTGGCCGCCTGCGGTTCCAAGCAGGAGGAGACCCCCGCTGAACCCCAGCAGCCCCAGCAGAGTGAGCAGGCCCCAGAGGCCACTCCCACTGAAGACCCTATCACCCTGAATGTTGCCTACATGCCCAACTACGGCAGCCTGTGGGCCGTGACCACCGCCATCAACAAGGGCTATTTCGAAGAAGCCGGCATTACCGTGAAGCTGGTGGAATTTGCTGACGGCCCGACCATTATCGCCGCTATGGAATCCGGCACCATCGACATGGGCTACATCGGCCAGGGCGCCCACAAGCTGTGCATCCAGGGCAATGCCAAGATCTTCGCTCTCTCCCACATCTCTAACGGCGACGCCGTCATCGGCGGCCCCAACGTCAAGACCCTGGAAGACCTGAAGGGCAAGACCGTGGCCTATTCCTCCGGTACCTCCAGCGAGGATATCCTGAAAAACGGCCTGGAGAAGGCCGGCCTGACCATGGGTGACATCACCGCCATGGATATGGACCCCTCCAACATCGTCACCGCCATGCTGTCCGGCGGCGTGGACGCCTGCGCCACCTGGTCTCCCAACAGCCTGAAGATCATGGAAGAGCTGGGCAATGATGGCACCCTGCTGTGCGACAACATGACCTTCTCTGACACCACCGTGTCTTTGGCCAGCTGGATCGTGACCCCCAAGTATGCCGAAGAGAACGCCGACAAGATCCTGCGCTTCACCAAGGCTCTGTACAAGGCCATGGATTACGCTGCCGACGGCAACTATGAGGAAGTCGCCCAGTACGTGGCCGACCAGACCAAGACCGATTATGACTCTGTCTACGCCGAGCGCGGTGTTGCTGACTGGTTCACCGGCAAGGAAGTGGCCGCCGGCGCCGCTGACGGCTCTATTGAGCACTACTATAAGGTCCAGCAGGACAACTTCATCGCTGCCGGCGCGGTCGAGGGTGAAGTCCCCGTTGCTGATTATGTCATGCTGGATAACATGATCGAGGCCGGTAAGTAAATCCCGTCCGTACCTGAGCGTAAAAAACTCCCGCGGCTTTAGCCGTGGGAGTTTTTTCAGCAATGCGGTCAGCAATACCGAAAGAAGTTGTAGCAGCAGACGCCCATGATGACCACCAGCAGGCCAAGGAACAGCTTGTTGACCATTTGGTTGTTGATCCGCTTGTTGATCCGTCTGCCGACCACGCCGCCCAAAATGCCGCAGCAGACCATGCAGATGAAAAGGACCACGGGGAACTCCGGCACCTTGCCGCGGACGATGGTGAACAGCAGACTGGCCGTCTGGGACAGCAAAATGATGTACAGGGAATTCTGCGCCGCCGGCTTGGTCTCCATGGAGAAGAAATAATACAGGACCACCAGGTTGATGGGTCCGCCGCCGATGCCCAGGAAGGAGGACATGAGTCCCAGGCACAGGCCGATCACCACGCAGCCGGCGGGCTGCTCCACGCGGCGGGTGCGGATGCGGCTCCGGCCGAGGGTGTATACTGCCGTGCCCAGCGTGACAGCGAACAGAGCCGCCGCCTGGACGGCGCCTACGGTGTCGGCGTTTTCGAACAGAGCCTTGACCATATCGAATAGCTGCTTGCCCACCAGGCCCCCCAGGGCCGCGCCGATGCCCAAATACGTGCTGACGCCCTTTTCGATGACCGACTCATGGGCCAGCTGGGCCTTGAGGACGGAGTACGCCGTCATGGACAGCACGATGCAGCCGGACATGAAACTGATGGTACTGACGGAGTACAGGCCGAACGCGTCCAGCACGGGCTTGATGATCACGCCGCCGCCAATACCGCAGATACAGCCGATCACTGATGCAAAAAAGCTCACAAGGATAAACAAAAGCTGGGTCATGATGTTGTTTCCTCACCCTCAAAATAATGTGCGGTGCACCCGGCGCCGCCATGGTTTGAATGGGAGTATTATATCATACCGGGACGAAAAAGAAAAGAAAGGAACACGTGACGTTTCGCCGCCCCCGGCGGCGGACGGTGGGATATAAAAATCGATCCGGCAGTCATGGCTCGGCCGGCTTTGACAGCCGCAGCAAGTCCTCCGGCGTGTTGAGGTTGTACAGCACCCGGTCCGGAATCTCGCCGGATAAAGAGTCCCACCGCAAATGGGGCAGCAGGTCCAGGACCCGCCGCTCTCCCCGCTCCAGCTGGCGGCGAATGGCCGGCAGAGCCCGGCGGTGATAGACACCGCACAGGGGGTGCAGCCGCCCGCCGCTGTCCGCCAGCACTAGGGCGTCCAGCGCAGGGGAAAACCGCTCTGTCAGCAGCCGGGGTACGTCCGCCGTCAGATTGGGCAGGTCGCAGGGAACGCACACCAGCGCGTCACAGTCCGCGGCGGACAAGGCGGCCTCCAGCCCCGCCAGGGGGCCGGCGCCGGGATGTCGGTCCACGGCGAGCCGCACCGGCAGCCCCTCCGCCAGCTTTGGATCGTTGGCGGAGAGCCAAAGCTCCGGAAAGCCCGCCAGCTGCCGGACGGTGTGAGCCAGCAGTGTTTCACCGCCGATGACCAGCTCTGCCTTGCACTGCCCCATCCGGCGGGAGCGGCCTCCCGCCAGGATCACCGCGCCAAAGGTCATAGAGGCCTCCCTTCCGCCAACAGTACCACAGACACGGGCGCGCCCTTGCGGACGCATACCGTTTCCTCCGGCATATCCACAAAACAGTTGCAGCCGATCATGCTCCGCATCTGACCGTTGGCCTGGGAGCCCGGCACCGTGACCACGCCGCCGCGGTATGCGGCCCGCAGAAAACGCCGGAGCCCTCCCGTTTTTTCAATATCCGCCGCGGCCCGGGCTGATGTCCGCACCGGCAGCAGAGAGGGGTCATCTGTCAAAATCGCCAGGGTCGGCGGCACCAGCAGCTCAAAGGCTACTGCCGCCGAAAAGGGATTGCCGGACAGGCATAAAAACACCGTTCCCTCCCACAGGGCGCACAGGGTGGGCATTCCCGGCTTCATGGCGATGCCGTGAAACAGCAGCGTGGCGCCCATGTGCCGCAGCACGGGCTCCAAAAGATCCTTCTGCCCCACGGATACGCCGCCGGTGGTCACCACTAGATCTGTCTCCCGTCCCAGGCGGATCAAAGCCGCGGTCAGAGCCGCCGCATCGTCCCCCACGGTCTCCGTCCGGCACACTGCCCCCAACTGGTCCAGCCGGGCGGTGAGATAGGCGGTGTTGGCGTCATAGACCTTCCCCGGCGGCAGGGGCTGTCCCGGCGGGATGATCTCATCTCCGGTGGCCAGCACCGCTGCCCGGGGCCGCCGCCGCACCGGCAGCGCCGTGAGACCGGCCCCGGCGGCCACCGCCGCTGCCGCGGCGTCTATCCGCTGTCCGGCAGTCAGCAGACGGTCTCCGCTGCCATATTCCTCACCCCGGCGGATGCAGTTGGTCCCGGCGGACAGGGCGGCGAAGACCTGTACCTGCCGCTCCCCCAAGTCCGTATCCTCCTGCCGGATGACGCAGTCCGCACCGGCAGGCAGCATAGCCCCGGTCATGAGCCGCACCGCTTGGCCGGGAGCCACGGGCACCCGGCTCTCGTCCCCGGCAAACAGCGTGTCCACCACGGTCAAGACAGCGGGGCGTTCCCCGCTGGCGCCGGCCAGGTCCGCCGCCCGGACGGCATAGCCGTCCAGCGGGGAGCGGTCAAAGGGCGGCTGGGCCAAAGGGGCCGATACAGGCCGGGTAAGGATGCGACCCAGGGTCTGGCGCAGCGGCGCCAGCTCTTCTTCCAGGGGGGACAGCCGCTCTAAAAGCCTCTGCTGGGCCTGTTCAATGGTGATGGCCAATGGGGGCCTCCTTTCCGTGCCGCCGGTCAGCCAGCCATGCCGCCAGAGGCGCTGGATCCTGCAAGGGAAATACAGGGCAGGCGCACGCCAAAGGCGTGTCCGTCACCAAGGCGGCACAGGCGGCCAGGTCCGCCGCCGGGGGCTGACCCGCACCCTGGCGGTACAGGGCGATCTTGGGCCAGGGGCTGTCCTTAAAGCCCTCCACCAGCACGATGTCCGCCGGAGGCAGACGGCGCAGCACCGTCTCCAGCGGCAGCGGCGCGGGCTCCACCAGGAGACACTCCCCGCCGGACACCACTGCCACGGCGTCGGCGCCCGCCTCCGCCAGGCGGCGGGAATCCTTCCCCGGCACATCCAAAGAGAGACCGTGAACATCGTGCTTCACCGCCGCCACCCGCAGGCCTCTGGCTTTCAGGCAGGGGATAAGTTCAGTGAGATACGTGGTTTTCCCGGTGCCGGAATAAGCGGCGAACACGTATACGTCCGGTGCTTGTCGTTTCATACCGCCGCCACCTCCACCAGGTTCGTGTGCTGGCCGTTGCCCCGGGCATAGGGCGTGGGCCGCAGGGAGGTCAGCACATTGATGCAGCCGCCCCGGTCCGTGCCATCTGGGTCCGGGTCGTACCAGGCTCCCTGGGACAGGGCCACCACGCCGGCCATCATGCGCTCTGTGAGCTTCACGGGAATCCGCATCCGGCCCCGGTCGTTCCAGACCAGTACCTCCTGCCCGTCGGCGATGCTCCGCCTGGCCGCGTCATCAGGGTGCATCCACAGGCACTGGGGGTCCAGCTTATGCATTGCCAGGTTGTTGTCGTGGATGCTGTGACAGCGGCGCTTCGTGTGCCAGCCGATGAGCTGGAGGGGATATTTTTCCGCCAGGGGGTCATTGGGACCCTCCGGCGGGTCCACATACCGGGGGATGGCGGGCATAAAGTCCCGGAACGTAGTCCGGTAGATCTTTTCCGAAAAAATCTCCACTTTGCCGCTGGGCGTGGGGAAGGGATACTGCTCCGGGTCCTGGCGCTGCCGCTGGAAGGCGATGACATCCGGGTTGTTTTGATAGCGGTAGACACCTGCCTCCTTAAAGGCGGCGTACTCCGGCAGCTCCGGCTCCCTTTTCCGCAGATCGTTGTAGCAGAACTCCAGCCACTGGCCGAAGCTGCGACCCTCTGTGAACTGGGGCCCAAGGCCGAGCTTTGCCGCCACCTCGCTGAGCCAGTCATATTCGAAGCGGCCCTCGTACAGGGGCTGGATGACCTGGTTGTTAAAGCCCAGGAAGTCGCCGTACTGCCAGGGGACGACGATGTTCTCCCCTTCCAAAAAGGAGACGCCCGGCAGCAGGATATCAGCAAATTTGGCGCTGGCGGTCATGAAAAGATCACTGCACAGGATGAATTCGCACTTGGAGGTGTCCGACAGGATCTCCTTGGTGCGGTTAATGTCCCCGTGCTGGTTGATGAGGCAGTTGCCTGCCAAATTCACCATCATTTTGATGTCACTTTGCAGCTGCTCACCTCCGGTGACGCCGTCCAGGGCGGTCATCTCATGGCCCCGGAGGATGGCCTCCGTCCACAGGTACGTGGGAATGGCCATGCCATAGGGGTTGGGGACGCTGGGCAGCCCTGGATAGGGATGGCGGGTGCACAGGCCGTTTCCGCAGGCCCAGCCGCCGCTGACGCCCACATTGCCTGTCATGCAGGCCAGCAGGATGCCGCCCCGGGCGCTCTGCTCACCGTAGGCGTGGCGCTGGGCACCGAAGCCTTGGATAAGGGCCGCTGGCCTGGCGGTGGCATAGCGGACGGCCAGGGAGCGGATGGCCTCCGGGCGGACACCGGTGATGGGCGCGGCCCACTCCGGCGTCTTAGGCGCGCCGTCGGTTTCGCCGGTAAGGTAAGAGAGGTAGCACTCTGACGGGTCCACCCCCGCCGGCATGTGGGCCTTGTCAAAGCCCACGCAGCAGCGGTCCAGAAAATCCTGGTCCTGGAGACCCTGCTCCACGATCACATAGGCCATGGCATCCATGAGGGCCGCATCCGTGGCGGGCTTCAGGGGAACCCACTCCGCTCCCAGGGCCAGGGCCGTGTCGTTCCGGCGGGGGTCCACCACGATCATGGGGATGCCTTTGTCTCCGGCCCTGCGGAGATAGTACATGGTCTCGCAGTCGAACTTTGTTTCCACCGGGTTGTGGCCCCAGAGAATGATGAGATGGCTGTTGAGCCAGTCCGCCAGGTGGTTGCCGGTCTGGGTAGTGCCGTACATCAGGTTGGTGGACTGGGTGATGCAGGCGGTGGAATAGCTGTTGTAATAGTCCAGATACCCGCCGTCCAGCTTCAAAAGCCGCTTGGCAAGGCTGCTGCCGCTGATCATGGCGCTGATGCCGGTGGCGTAGTTGACGTAGCGGGATCCGACACCGTAGGTGTCCCGGATGCGGACCCATTCCCGGGCGATGGTGTCCGTGGCCTCCTCCCAGGTGATGCGCTGAAACTTCCCCTCGCCCCGGCGGCCGACCCGCTTCATGGGATACCGCAGCCGGTCCTCGCCCAGGAAGGTCTTGTGGTAATTCATGCCCCGGACGCAGGCGGTCAGGGGCACGCAGTCCCCGGCAGCCTCCGGCGTATCCGTGGTGAGCTTTTCGATTTTTCCATCCCGCACGTGGGCGTGAATGATGCAGCGCCCGCCGCAGTTGTTCCGGCCCATGGTGTGGACCACCCGGCAGCCGTTTGCTTCTTCCATATGCGTCACCGCCTTATCAGCTTTCTCTTAGTAATTAGTGTAGCAGGTGTTTTTTTGTTCGGCAAGCACTTTATCCAAGAATGCCGGCACGGACAGGAGAACCCCCTTTTACGTGTTCGGCCAAGGACCTCGTCCACCATGCGGCACAGCAGGTCCAGGGGGTTGGCGGTGATGCGGTCCATATCCTGGGCCATCAACTCCGGCTGATATTGCAGAAGCGTGTGGCGGGGTGCATATTGCCGGGGTTGGAGCGCTGAATATAGTGTTTCATATCCTTTAGACTGTTTTTCCCAGCGTAGCACAGGCGGCGGTGCAGCGTAAGGGCAAATCGGGTCTGGGGCTTGACAAACGGAGATAGGTTCGTATAATGAGTGGTGCTTGCTCGGAGGCAAATCATTCGTTGGAAATGATGAGCCGGATAAGGCAACAGGCTGAGATGCCTGTGGTTCTTATCCGGCTCTTTGTTTTTGCCTCAAAATATAAGTAGACATTCACCAGAAAATCCTTAGCCGCAGCTATCGGATTGAGAAAGATGTCGAGTGCGCTTGCTTATTTTCGGATAGCCGGGCGCTTTTCTTGGAGAAAGCGGAGGGAACGCAACTGCCCGGCAAGCGTCCCAAAACGGAAGGAAAGGTGAAGTTAAAATGGCGGCGTGAAATAAACGTTATTTGCAAAAGCGCCGGCTCCACCGGCGGGCCAGCGCAAAGCCTGCGCCACGGCACTGTATTCCGGCGGAGCCATCCGCTCACATTTGACATTTACGAGACCATGATTCTGGTTGTCGTTGTGATCCCGGTGCGCCAGGCGGAGCGCCGGAGATTAACTTGATTCAAGAGGTAATGCTATGAATTTTTTGACAGATAATATCAAACCGATCTACTGCAAATATCTGGCGGCCGCTTTCGGCAGCGCCCTGATTACTTCTATCTACGGTATTGTGGACATGGCCATGGTGGGCAACTACCAGGGACCGGAAGGGACGGCGTCGCTGGCGGTGGTCATGCCCGTCTGGAACATCATTTACAGTCTGGGCCTGCTGATGGGCATCGGCGGCTCCGTTCTCTTAAGCACCCTGCGAGGTGAATCAAGAGACAACCTGCGCCGGTCAAACGAGTATTTCACTGCCGCGGTCATCGGCGCTGTGGTACTGGCTCTGCTGGTTTGGGTAGGACTTGTTTTCTTTGACAAGCAGCTGCTGACCCTGTTTGGGGCTAAGGACAATCTGCTGCCCCTGGCCCGGCGCTATGTGCTGCCTGTGAAATTCGTGGTGCCGCTGTTTCTCTTCAACCAAATGCTGGCGGCCTTCCTGCGAAACGACGGCAACCCCGGTCTTGCCACCAAGGCTGTGCTGATCGGCGGCATCTTCAATGTGTTTGGCGATTACTTCTGCGTATTCACCCTGGACTGGGGCCTGTTCGGCGCCGGCTTTGCCACGGCGGCGGGCTCGGCCCTGTCCTTTCTGGTGATGATGACCCATTTCATCAGCAAGAAAAATACGCTGGCCATTGTTAAGCCCGTCAAGCTGGCAGGCAAGCTGCGGGAGATCACCGTCACCGGCTTTTCTACGTTCTTCATTGACGTGGCAATGGGTATTCTGACCGTCCTGTTCAACCGGCAGATCCTGAAGTACCTGGGTGCTGACGCTCTGTCTGTCTATGGCGTCATGATCAACATCAGCGGTTTTGTCCAGTGCTGCGCTTACAGCGTGGGGCAGGCGGCCCAGCCCATCATCTCCACCAACTTCGGCGCGGGCCAGAGCGGCCGTATCCGGGAGACACTGCGATACGCTCTGAGGACGACGGCACTTTTTGCCCTGTTCTGGACGGCCCTCAGCCTGGCGGCCCCAAATTTCTACCCCAGGATCTTCATGACGCCCACGGAGGAAATTCTACGGATCGCACCCGACATTATCCGCAGGTACAGCATTTCCTTCCTGCTGCTGCCGCTGAACATCTTCTCCACTTACTATTTTCAGGCGGTTATGAAGCCCGCCGCGTCGTTTGTTGTCTCGGTGTCCCGCGGCGCCGTGATCAGCGGCATGTTCATTTTCCTGCTTCCCGTTCTGGCGGGCGCGGATTCCATCTGGTTTGCCATGCCAATCACGGAATTGCTGGTGGCGGTATATGTGATCTATAAAATGGATCGGTACACTAAAAATCTACCCACAGAAGGGAGTCTTGCAAAATGAATCAGATCATCACCATCGGCCGGGAATTTGGCAGCGGAGATTGGAAACTGGGGCGGTGAATTTCGGAGAAATTGAAGGGCATCTGCTAATAAGAACGCTGACTCCAAAGGAAGGAGTCTTTCCCATATGATTCCCATTAATCCAACGCGGGTTTTCCATTGGGCCATGCCTCTACATTGGCTGCCCTAAGCAATTTTTCTGCGGAATTCTTACCATCAATGAACGGCGTGATCAAATCGACGCTAAATACAGTGTCCACTTGCTTTTGAGTCTCTTTCAAATCATTTAAAAATCCCGGCAATAGCGTCCTTTAGCCTCACGAATACTGAGATTGGGAAAAATGATTTGTTGATGCGCTACCAGCGCGAGCTCTATTATTTGCACCTTCATCTTCTTCAGATTCAATATTCTGCCGAGTGGTATAATGTTGAGCAGCGAGTTGCCTG
Source organism: Oscillospiraceae bacterium (assembly GCA_021771265.1). Classification (GTDB taxonomy): domain Bacteria; phylum Bacillota; class Clostridia; order Oscillospirales; family Oscillospiraceae; genus Oscillibacter. Next base: position 10,165 of record JAETPK010000030.1, on the reverse strand, counting down.
CCATGAAGGACTGATAGACGCCCTCTTGCGTCGCGACGAAAAAGCCTTCATCAATGCCGTAGTGACCAGATGCTAAGAAATGTATGGCTTGGACTCAAAAATCGTGGAGCTATACAAGAAGTAACGGCCGCTGTTTAAAGGACATGGGTGACAAAAGCCGCATGCTGCCCTATACCTCCCGATTTGCCATTTACAGATCAAATCTGCCGTTACGTTCTTTCCAGCCAGTTTTGCTGTCCACAAAGGCCTGGTCGCCAGCACAAGGAACTTACCATCGGGCATTTGAGGATGCTCGGCAAAAATGAATATGAGTCAGTGCACCCCCTATGTAGAAAAGTAGATCTACATAGGGGGTGCCATATGTCAATGCAAACGTGCGCACATAATGTTGATGAAAAGAGATACCTTGATCAGCAAAAAAGCAGCTTCGGCCATTTTTCGTGGCCGAAGCTGCTTTCACATCGTTTCATCAGCGTATGCAGGAGAACGTACAGATCAACCCTCCAGAGGCAGGAGATTCTTCTCACTCTCAGGGTCAAACAGATGGATCAGGTCTCCGCGGAAGGTGAAGTGGACCTGATCGCCATAGGCGAAGCCGCCCTTGCGCTCACTGGCCAGTTCCGTGGTGGGCACGCGCAGCACCACGTCGCGGCCGCCGGCGTTGACGTGCAGGTGGATCTCGCTGCCCATCATCTCGCTCACGTCCACGTTGCCGGTCAGGCAGTGGGGGCCCGCCGCGGGAACGAAGGAGACATGCTCAGGACGGATGCCCAGGGTGACGGCCTTGGAGGGAACGTTTCTGGCCTTCAGCTGCGCTTGAATCTCAGGAGACAGCTCCATGACGGCGTCCATGATCTTGACAGCGTACTTGCCGTCTTCAGCCAACAGCTGGCCGTCGAAGAAGTTCATTTGAGGCATTCCAATGAAGCCGGCCACAAAAATGTTGGCGGGATGGTCGAAGACCTCCTGGGGAGTGCCGATCTGCTGGATATAGCCATCCTTCATGATAACGATGCGGTCGCCCAGGGTCATGGCCTCGGTCTGGTCGTGGGTAACGTAGACGAAGGTGGTGTCAATGCGCTGGCGCAGCTTGATGATCTCGGCGCGCATCTGGTTGCGCAGCTTGGCGTCCAGGTTGGAAAGCGGTTCGTCCATCAGGAACACCTTGGGCTCCCGGACGATGGCGCGACCGATGGCCACGCGCTGGCGCTGGCCGCCGGACAGAGCCTTGGGCTTGCGCTCCAGGTACTGGGTGATGTCCAGGATCTCAGCGGCCTCGCGGACGCGGCGGTCGATCTCCTCCTTGGGAAGCTTGCGCAGCTTTAGGGCAAAGGCCATGTTCTCGTACACGGTCATGTGGGGATACAGCGCGTAGTTCTGGAACACCATGGCGATATCCCGGTCCTTGGGCTCCACATCGTTCATGCGCTTGCCGTCGATGAGCAGATCGCCCTCGGAGATCTCTTCCAGGCCGGCCACCATCCGCAGGGTGGTGGATTTGCCGCAGCCGGAAGGACCGACCAGGACGATGAACTCCTTGTCCGCGATCTCCAGATTGAAGTCGTGGACGGCAGTCACCTTGTTGTCGTAGACCTTCTTGATGCCCTTCAAAGAAACAGTTGCCATATGTATGACCGTAAGAGCTCCGCATCCGCGAAAGCTCCCTCACGATAGAAGAGCGAAACCTCTATCGCGTTGCGACAGGTCTCCACACTGCCGCACCGCCGGCCGGCGGAATTGTTCTCCTCCTTTTTTATGGCTGACCGTACGCTATTGAAATGGAGTAGCGAACGGCGCCTGATTCAAAATTGGGGAAGCACTGATCATACCAAATTGCCCTTGAACACGATGGCGCGAATGGACAGGTCCTCTCTGTCCAGAAGGACAAAGCTTGCCTCCTTGCCAATATCCAGTGTGCCTGCCCGGTCGGCAATGCCCACGGACTGGGCGGGATTGTAGGTGCAGGCCCGGACGGCATCCTCCAGGGGGATGCCGAACTTCACGGCCTGCCGCAGACAGCCCATCAGGCTGGTGACGGAACCGGCCAGGGTTTCCGGGTGGCCCACGATGGTGGCCCGGTTGCCGTGGACCTCGATCTCCTGGCCACCGAAGGGATACTGGCCATCGGGCATGCCGGTGGCCCGCAGGGAGTCGGAGATCAGGATGACCCGCTCCTTTCCGAACAGCTGGAAGGTCAACCGGACCATGGCGCCGTGGATGTGGATACCGTCGCAGATGAGCTCCGCCTGGACGCCGGGGGAGTCAAAGGCGGCGCCGATGACGCCGGGCGCCCGGTGGTGCAGAGGGGGCATGCCGTTGTAAAGATGGGTGGCGTGGGTGGCGCCTGCCTGGAAAGCCGCCATGGCGGTATCGTAATCCGCCACGGTGTGTCCCACGGAAACGGTGATGCCCGCGTCCGCCGCGGCGCGGATGAACGGCAGGGCATTGGGCTGCTCAGGTGCTACTGTTACCAGCTTCACGCAGCCTCCAGCGGCCTTTTGCAGACGTTCCAGCATGGGGATGTCCGGATCGTGAAGAAAATCACCGTTCTGGGCGCCCTTTTTGGCGGTGGAGAGGAAGGGCCCCTCCAGATGGATGCCCACCACCTCCGCGCCGCCGGCGTTTTTGGCTCTGTGGGCGGCGGCGTTTTCGCAAATCGCCGCCAGCTGCTCCTCCGGCAAGGTCATGCCGGCGGGACAGATATAGGTGACGCCCTGGCTCAGCTCGTAGTCCGCGATGCGCTGCAAGCCCTCCGGAACGGCGTCGCTGAGATCCTCGCCCACGCAGCCGTGGAAGTGGACATCCACCAAGCCGGGGATCACGCAGCAGCCGGCGGCGTCCAGCACTTGGCTGTCGCCGCTGGCGGAGGCCAGCAGAGCGCCGTCTGTGCAGACATCCCGCTCCACAAAGCCCTTTTCCAGGTCAAAGACCTGACCGCCGGTCACTCGCATACGGGCACCCCCGCCTCGACCAATTTGCGCAGTGCCGCCTTGTCGCCTACCAGGACCACGTCGTTGTGGAGCTGAAGAATGGAGGCGGGGCACTGGGGCGTGATGGGACCGCAGAAGGCGTTGTACACGGCGTCAGTCTTATCGGAGCCGCTGGCGATCAGCAGCACCCGGCGGGCGGACATGATACAGCCGATGCCCATGGTCAGAGCCTGGCGGGGCACGTCATCCCGGGTGGCGAAGAAGCGGGCGTTGGCGTCAATGGTGCTGTCGGTGAGATCCACCACATGGGTCTCCTTCACAAAGCGGTCACAGGGTTCGTTAAAGCCGATGTGGCCGTTGCGGCCAAGGCCCAACAGCTGGAGGTCGGCATAACCCAGGGAGCGCACCAGCGCGTCATAGCGGCGGCACTCAACCGCCGGATCGGCGGCAAGGCCGTCGGGCACGTTGGTATTGGCCACGTCGATGTCGATGTGGTCAAACAGGTTTTCCTGCATGAAATAGCGGTAGCTCTGGTCATGGGTGGGGGCCAGGCCCTTGTACTCGTCCAGGTTTACCGTGCGGACTTCCCTGAAGCTGAAGTCGCCCCGCTGATTCCAGGCGGCCAGCTGCCGATAGGTCCCCACTGGAGTGGAGCCGGTGGCCAGACCCAGCACGCAGGCGGGATTGCGGATGACCTCGGCGGAAATGAGGTTGGCGGCCCGGCGGCTCATGGCCTCGTAATCCGCCTCCTGATAAATTCGCATAGCGTTCAATCTCCTTTGCTCGTTACGAACGGCTCAACAATATTTTGCAATGGCGGCATCGATCATGGCGGAAGCCTCGTCCACCACTGCCAGGTCACTGTCAACAAGCGCGGACAGGGGCTTGCGGACAGAGCCGATATTGCAGCCGTGCTTTTTCAGGATGCCCTTCATCACAGCGTACAGATTGCCGTGGGCGGAGCACATCTTATAAATGATGCGGCAGATCTCATTCTGGATCTCGGCGGCCAGCTTCATCTCTCCGTTCTGATACAGGTCATAGACCTTCTGGAACAGCTCGGGCATGACCGCATATGTGCCGCCGATGCCGCCGGTAGCGCCCATGGCCAGTCCGGAGACGAACTGCTCATCGGGACCGTTCATCACCACGAAGTCAGGGCCGCCCTCGTCCTTCCACATCTGGATATCCTGAGTGGGCATGGAAGAGTTCTTCACGCCGATGACCCGGGGGTTCTTCTTCATCTCCTGCAGCAGAGGAATGGACAGGGCCACGCCCGCCAGCTGGGGAATGTTGTAGATAATGAAGTCGGTGTTGGGAGCCGCCGCGGAGATGTCATTCCAGTACTGGGCGATGCCGTAGGGCGGCAGGTGGAAGTAGATGGGTGGGATGGAGGCGATGGCATCCACGCCCAGGGACTCAGCGTGGCGGGCCAGCTCCTGAGAGTCTGCCGTGTTGTTGCAGGCCACATGGGCGATGATGGTCATTTTACCGCCTACCTCGGCCATCACATTCTCCAGAATGGTCTTGCGCTCTTCCACTCCCTGGTAGATGCACTCGCCGGAGGAGCCGCCCACATACAAACCCTTCACGCCCTTATTCAGCAGGTGCTTGGCAAGGGCCTGGGTACGGGTGGGACTGACGGAGCCGTCCTCCTCGTAGCAGGCGTAGAACGCGGGGAAAATACCCTGATATTTCTTGATGTCAGACATTGTTCACAAATCCTTTCAAATGCTCGTCGGGAGCAGAAAATCGCGGGTCGGCGCTCAGCCTTTGACGGCGCCCATCGTGATACCCTGCGTAAAGTATTTCTGGAAGCAGAGGAACACGATGATGATGGGCACGGCAGCCAAAGCGGCGCCGGCCATGATGAGGCCATAGTCGTTGGACATTTCGCTTTGCAGGCCGGCGATGCCCAAGGCAATGGTCTTGGCCTCGGACTTCGACAGCATGATGAGCTGGAGGGGATACTCGTTCCAGGCGTTGATGAAAGTGAAGATAGCCAGTGCGCCGATGCCGGGCTGGATGATGGGCAGGGCCACGTTCATAAAGGTCTTGACCTCACCGGCGCCGTCGATCCGGGCGGCCTCCAGCAGGGAGGAGGGAATGCCCTCGGAGAACTGCTTCATCAGGAATACGCCGAAGGGCCAGCCCACCACCGGGAAGATTACGGCGAAAATGGAGCCCCAGGCGGTATCGATCAGGTGCAGCAGAGACATCTCGCGCAGCAAGGGGATCAGGATGACTTGCTTGGGCAACGCCATGGCGCATACGAACAGGGAGAACACAAATCCCCGGCCCCAGAACCGCTTCTTTGCCAGGGCATAGCCAGCAAGAGACGCGCTGAAGCAGGTGAGGGCCATGGCCACCACGGAGATGAACACGCTGTTGAACAGCCACCGGATGGCCAGCGGCATCTTCAGGCCAAACAGCTCGGTCTGGGTCTTAAAGAGCCGCGTGAAGTTGTCCCAGGAAACCGTGGTGGGGATCCACTTGACGGACTCGCCCGCCTTGATGATAATGTCGCTCTTCTCCTTCACGGAGCCGGTGACGATCCAATACAGCGGGAACAGGAAGAAGATCGCCAGCGCGATGAGCAGAATGGCCGTAATGACGAAATACGGTGTGATCTTTTGCTTTTTACTCATGTCCCCACCCCCTTTATTCCGTGGTGCCGCCGTTCATGACCTTGAACTGCAAGGCGCTGAACAGGGCAATGACGATCGCCAGGATGACGCCCATGGCATCGGCGTAGCCGAAGTCCTTGGTGGTGCGGAAGGCGATCTCATATAGGTAATACATGACGGTACTGGTACTGTAGTTGGGTCCGCCGGAGGTCAGCAGCTGGATCAGGGCGAAGCACTGGAAGCTGTTGATGGTGGTGATAACGGCCACATACAGGGTCGTGGGCATGATGGAGGGCCACTTGATCTTCCAGAACACCTGGAAATCGGTGGCGCCGTCCACCTGAGCGGCCTCCACCAGGGAGTGGTCCACATTGCCCAGCGCGGAGACATACAGCACGATGGGCTGGCCGATGGAGGTGGTGAACAGGATGAGGATGATGCACCACAGCGCCATCTTCTCGCTCTCCGTCCACATGAGCCCCTGGCCTCCCATGGCGCGGATGATGTAGTTAAACAGGCCATTGTATTTATCGAACATCCACTTCCACACCACCACGACGGCCACAGAGCCGGTGACCACCGGCAGATAAAACACGCAGCGGAAGAAGGAGCGGGCGGCGGAATGCATCCGGTAAATGGCGGAGCCGACCCACAGGGAAAACGCGGTAACAGTGGGGACGGCCACCACGACGATGACAACGGTGTTCCAGGCAGATTTCAGAAAAATGGGGTCCTTGAACAGCCGGATATAGTTGTCCAGAAACACAAACTGGGAACCGGTGTTGACGTTGTTGAAATTCGAGTTTGTAAAGCTGGTGATGACGCCCATCGCCATGGGCGTCAAAACAAAGCCAACGAAGAAAAACAACGCGGGGAGCAGGAACAAATAAGATATGATGGTTTCTCTCCGCTGGAGAACAAGGCTGCGCTTGGGCGCGTTCGTGGTTGCCATGGTTTCTCCCTCGTTTCATCAGAAGTTCTCAGATAAGGGGCACTCCCTCCCCCCGCTGGTGCAGAGGGAGGGAGTAAAAGAGCCGTTATGTTCAGCTGTTGGCGCCAGCGTTGAAGGCGTCGGCGGCCTCCTGCGCGGGTGTGCCGTTGAAGACCTGCTGCAGCATGTTGAACCACAGAGGACGCATGGCGGCGAAGCCAGCGCGGGTGTTGTAGTAAGGACCATAGTACTGGGACCAGGAGGACAGCAGGCTCATTTCCTCATTGCCCTCATACAGGTTGCCGAAGGAAGCGCGGACGGGGAAAGCGCCGGTCTGGACAACGCTCTTGGGACCCCACTCGGCATCGTCGCAGATGAAGGAGATGAAGCGCTTGGCGGCAGCGGCCTTGGCATCGTCGCCGTTGTCGAACACGCAGAAGCCGTTCACCAGGTACTCCAGCTCGGGCGTGCCGTCATCAGAGGGGAAGGGAACAGAGATCTGGGTGTAGTCCTCGGACGCATAGCTCTTGGCGTTGGAGGTGCCCCAGCAGAACGTCATGGCGCAGGTCTCCTGCTGGAACTGCTGCAGCTCGTCGGCGGCAGCCATGGAGAAGCCGGCGTCCATGGCCTTGCTGTCATACATGGACTTCAGCAGCTCGAGGGCCTTCACGCCGTTCTCACCCACGTTCCACTTGCCGTCAGCACCGACGATAGAGCCGGAATACAGGTTGTTGACAAGCGCACGGGTGCCCTGGTCGCCGCCCTGGGCGCCGCAGTAAACGATACCGGGCGTCATGCACACGCCGGCGTCACGCAGAGCCTCGCACATTTTGACGAAGTTTTCGGTGGTCCAGGTGCGGTCGCCTTCCAGGTTCACATACTGCAAAGCGTCAGCCGCCTCCAGCATCTCCTTGTTCAGACCCATGTAGAAGGGGGAAGAGGAGATGGGATACATGTAATAGGAGCCGTCAGCACCCACGCAGGTCTGCAGCAGGCTCTCGCTGGACAGGTCGCCCTTCAGGTCGGCGATCATATCGTCCAGAGCCACCAGGTTGCCGGCGTTGCCGTACTCAATGATACGGCCGGGGGCGTCGAACAGGATGTCAGGGGCGGTGCCGGCGGTGATGGCGGAGGTCAGGGCATCGGGACCGGACTGGAAGTCGATGGTCTCAACAGTGATCTTCACATCAGGGTTAGCGGCCATGAAAGCGTTGGCAAGCTCCTGCTCGTAGCCGGAGTCCACGCCGAAGGTGGGGAAGGCCCACCAGATGATCTCCGTCTGGGCAGAGGCAGGCTCCTGGCTCTCTTCGGCGGGAGCCTCTTCCTTCTTGCTGCCACAGGCGGCCAGGGACAGGACCATGACGAGTGTCAAGGTCAGTGCAAGAAATTTCTTCATCTTCATTCCTCCTCAAAATGATAAAAAATGCGTTTTTTGGCACGACTGCCTATGTGCAAATTGTACAATTACGGGAGGGCCTTGTCAAGCGGCGGATGAAAAAATTTTCAAAATCGTCAAAATATGAAAAAATTTTCAAAGAAGTTGTCCATTCTTCCCTGCACGCTGCCATTTAAACGTGTTTTTCCGACAACGCATCGGCCACCAGCTCCCGGCGGTGGCGGCAGGTATCCAGGTCCCGGCGGCACATCTCGGAGAACAGGACATCAATCAGATACAGCTGGGCGATGCGGGCAGCCACAGAGCCCAGCTGGAGGGGGCCCTCCGTGGAACCGCACTGAAGCACGATGTCTGCCAGCCCGGCGCCGGGAGAACCGGAATAGCGAGTGACCAGAACGGTCCGGATATGCCGCTGCCGGGCGATGTTCAGCACGTCCATCAGCTCTTTGGTGGAGCCGGAGTAGGAGAAAAACAGGATGACATCCTTCTCTGTCAGGTTCGCGGCGGCGATGACCTGCATGTGGGAATCCGCAACTGCAAAGAAGCCGGGAAAGGCGGTGGTGAACAGGTGGGCGGCCTCCTCGGCCATGAGCATGGAGCCTCCCTGCCCCATGCACAGCACCGTGTTCGCCGCCAGCAGGACGTCCGCGGCGGCCTGGATATTCTCCGGGCGAATGAGGCTCTGCGTTTCCCGGATGGCGTCGATGTCCGCGCTGGACAGCTTGGCGCAGAGCTCCGGCACCGTATCTTCCGGCTGGATCTCTCCGGAGAGGGGGTCGCTGTTCTGCCGGGCGGCGGTAGCAGCGGCGATGGCCAGCCGGAAGGCACTGTAGCCCCGGTAGCCCATTCGTCGGCAGAAACGGGAGATGGTGGCTTCCGCCACGCCGCATGCGGCGGCCAGCTCGGAAATGGACATGGTCTGGGAGCGCTGACCGTTGGCCACCACAAAGGTAGCCAGTTTCTTTTCCGAAGCAGTCAGCTGGTAGTATTCACGTGTAATGCGGTTAAAGACATTTTCCTCCGGCACCCAGGGACCTCCTTTCTCAGTATGGAATGAGGGATCAGCGCTCCAGCAGCTGACCCAGCATGGTGTCGCACATGATGAGGCACCGGGGCAGGTGGAAGGGCCCCTTGAAGGTAGAACCCTTGGTAGAAGGCATCGTGGGCAGACCATCCCGGCGGAGATAGCCGTACCACTCGCCGAACGCGGGATCGGAGAAGTGCTCCTTGCAGTAGGTCAGGGTCTTGTCGAACCAGCTCAGGTACTTCTCGTCCCCGGTGTCCCGATACAGCATCAGCGAGGCGATCAGGATCTCGTTGTGGGGCCACCACAGCTTCATGTCGTGCTCGTAGGCCTCGGGGGGCTTCTTCAGGCAGTCGCTGAAGTACAGCAGTCCGCCGTACTCGTTGTCCCAGCCGGCCTCAATGGCCCAGTCAAAGATCTCGGCAGCTTTCCGCACCAGCGCCTTGTCGCCGGTGCGCTGGGCATGCTCCAGCAGGAACCACACGCCCTCAATGTCGTGGCCGGGATTGACCGTGCGGCCCTCGGTGTAATTGAGGCGGGCGGAGCCGTCCACATCCACGTTTTCCAGCACGCACTTCAGCTCGGGATGGACGTGGTACTTGAAGATCTCGTCCACGCAGGCCTGGGCCCGCTCCTCGTACAGGGACTTCCGCTCGCCGTCCACCCGCAGCAGCACGCCGGTGACGTTCAGGATGATCATGGGGATGCCGAAGGCCCGGCCGGAGCGGGTCTCGGGAATGGTCTTGGGGCCCATGCCCACGGGGTCGGGCATGCCATGGGCCAGATCCCAGTAGAGATCATAGGCCCGGCGGGCCCGCTCCAGGTGCTCCTTCTCGCCGGTGACACCGTAATACTCGGCGTTGGCCAGGGCGTAGAAGGCCTCGGAGAAATAGTAGCGGCGCTGGCGGAGGGGTCTGCCGTCCTCGGTGACGGTAAAGTACATCCGGCCACCGGCGGCCCGGTTGATGCAGAATTGCTCCATAAAGTCCAGACAGCTCTTGCTGGCGGCCAGCCACTCCTCCTTTACGCCGTAGGTGTGGCAGAGAAAGGCGAAGATCCAACCGCAGCGGCCCTGCATCCACACGCTCTTGTCCGTGGAGTAGATCTCCCCCTTGCGGTCCAGGCAGGTGTATACACCGCCGTGCTCTTGGTCCATACCGTTTTTCAGCCAGAAGTTGGCGCAGACATCCAGTTCGTTCCGCACCCAGTCCCGATAGGATTGCAGTTGTGCTTTATCCATATAGAGACACCATCCTT
>JAETPK010000029.1 GCA_021771265.1 Oscillospiraceae bacterium | reverse complement strand
GGGGCATATCTTCCGAAACAGAGCAGAAAGTCAGGCTATTTTTGGCAAAATCGCCGAGGAAAAATCCGGTTCACCGTCGTATAATAAGGGCCGAAAATCCAGGCCACGGGGAAGACCCCGGACCTTTGCGAAAGGAATGGAACGAGCATGGCAGAAGCAATGAAATACGGCCGGGAGGAATTTGCGGTAAAGCTGCCGCCTGCGCTGATCGCGGCGGAGTTGGAGCCCAACCACGTGGACCTGCCCCAGCGGACGGCGGCGGAGCACATCCGTTACGCCCTGGAGCACCCCATCGACTCCAAGCCCCTCAAGGAACTGGTGAAGCCAGGAGAGACCGTGTGTATCATCATCTCCGATGTGACCCGCCGCTGGCAGTCTCCGGAAACCTATATCCCCGTCCTGGTGGAGGAGCTGGAGGCCGCCGGCGTCCGGGATGAGGACATGCTCATCATCTCCGCCACCGGCACGCACCGCCGTCAGACAAAGGAGGAGCACATCGGCCTGGTGACAGAGGCGGTCTACGACCGCATCCGTCTGGTGGACCACCAGTGCACGGACGAGGCAAACCTCAAGTACGTGGGCACCACCACCCGGGGGACTCCTGTGTGGCTGGACAAGCGGGCTTTGGAGTGCGACCATATCATCCTGACCGGCGGTGTGGTGTACCACTTTATGGCGGGCTTCGGCGGCGGCCGCAAGAGCATCCTGCCGGGCATCTCCGGCAAGGAGACCATTATGAAAAATCATAATCTGGCGCTGAATCCCGGACTCGGCGCCGGCTCCAATCCGGAGGTCCGCAGCGCCAACCTCTCCGACAGCAACCCCGTCCACGCCGACATGATGGAGGCCTGCGCCATGGTGGACCCCACCTTCCTTGTCAACGTGGTGGTGAACGACGACCAGAAGATCATCAGCGCCTTCGCCGGCAATTGGATCACCGCCCATCAGGCGGCCTGTGACCTGGTGAACCGGATGTACGGCGTCCGTGCCGGGGAAAAGACCCCGCTGGTCATTGCCAGCGCCGGCGGATATCCCAAGGATCTGAATTTTTACCAGACCATTAAGACCCTGTGCAACGCCTTGGTGGTGGCGGAGGACGGCGGCACCATTATCCTGGTGACCAAGTCCGAGGAGGGCTTCGGCAATGATGACACGGAAAAGCAGATCGCCGGCTATGCCACCATGCTGGACCGGGAAAAGGCGCTGCGGGCGGACTTTTCCATCGGCGCCTTCATCGGCTACCTGTTCGCCGAGAGCGGTGAAAAGTACCACATGATCGCCGTGACGGACATTCCCCAGGAGGCCTTCGGCACCGCGAAGATCCACGCCGTCAAAACGCTGGACGAAGCCCTGGCCCTGTCCCGGACCCTCAATGGCGGGAAGGACCTGCGGGCCACCCTCCTGCCCCATGGCGCCAACACCCTGCCCCTTCTGGAGCAGGCATAACACTGGCCTGAAAACCGAAGCCCGGAGAGATATCTCCGGGCTTCGTGGGCGTTTCAGCTTAAAAGGGCGTTCATCTCGTCAATCTCCAGGTCCTGGAGCGCCCAGTTGATGCCGTAGCCGATGACCTTTCCCAGGTCCCGTACCTGCTGGTCGATGTCCCGGGGGGTGACCATCAGGTTCTGCCGGGAGGCCTGCAAGGCCTTGGCATCATAGTCCGTGATGCCGGACTCCTCCAGCAGGTCTGCCGCCAGCGTGGCGCTGTCCACCACCGTGGGCACGCCGATGGAGATGACCGGCACCCCCAGGGTCCCGGCGTTCAGGGGGCTGCGGTGGTTCCCCACCCCGGAGCCGGGGATGATGCCAGTGTCGCTGAGCTGCACCGCGGCGCACACCCGGCCTGTCCGCCGGGAGGCCAGGGCGTCCACGGCGATGACACAGGCCGGCTTTACCTCCGCCGACAGGCCCCGCACGGATTCGGCGGACTCCACGCCGGTGGTGCCCAGCACCCCCGTCCGCAGCACGCTGACCGGGCGAAAGCCCGAAAACTGCCGGGGCATGGCGGAGATGAGGTGCCGGGTCACCAGCACGTGGTCCGCCGCCAGAGGACCCACGGCGTCGGGGGTCATGGCCCGGTTCCCCAGGCCCACCACCAGCACCGGCCCCTCGGTTGGCACCAACTCCTTCAGCGGGGTGCCCACCGCCCGCACCGCCCGCTGGAAAAAGTCCTCCCGCCGCTGCCAGAAAGTGGTCAGGTCCACGGTGAGGTAAGTGCCCCGGGGCTTGCCCAAGGCCTCCTCTCCCCGCTGGTCCAGAATGTCCACCCGGGTCACCGGATAGCCCTCCTGCTTTCGCTTCGTGGCCTTCACCCCCGCCAGACGGGTGGTTTTTCCGGCGGATTCCTGCCAGAGCTCCCGGGCCTCCAGGGCCAGGTCTGTTCGTTTTGCAAACAAAAGCGCCGCCTCCAGACACAAAATCTTGTGGTACTTGCCCTAGGATTTGCGGATGGGACCACAATATACGAAAAATCACAAAAATTGCAAAAAAACACTTGCTTTTTGGGCGGTTCCCTGTTAAAATATCATTCTGCACGGTGGAAATTTGTTTTGCCGGGTGAATTTGCCTAAGGAGGTGTTTGGTTTGCCGAATATTAAGTCTGCCAAGAAGCGCGTTCTGATCGGTGAAATGAGAAACGCACGCAACAAGGCCGCGAAATCCGAGCTGAAGACCGCCATCAAGAAGTTCGAGGTTGCTGCCGCAGAAGGCAATCGCACCGAGGCCGATGGCGCTTACAAGGTTGCAGTGAAGAAAGTCGATCAGGCTGTTGCCAAGGGCGTTCTGCACAAGAACACGGCCGCTCATCGCAAGAGCGCCATGACCCTGAAGCTGAACCAGATCGGTTGATCGTGCTGATTGAAAGGACATCCGACAGGATGTCCTTTTTCTTTTGCCTGTCATGATTTTGACTTTGGCAGGATAACGGGAAGGAAGAAAGTTACGAAAGAAACCCAGGAGGGGTGTCTTTCGTTTTCAATCTAAGTTTGTCTGCGCTTTATAAACGCAGACAAACTTGTGCAGCTTACCAAAACGGATTTTTGGTAAGCTGCGGACATCCGGCAGGATGTCCTTTTTCTTTTGCCTGGCCCCTTGGAAAATTCACAGTCTGACCCTTTTTATTTTCTGAAACTGTGTTAAAATAGCCATACCAGAAAAGCAAAGAGGTGGTCCCATGCCTATATTCGATACCCACGCCCACTATGACTCCGGCGGCTTCAGCGCCGACCGGGACGCGGTGCTGGCCGCCCTCCCCGCCGCCGGGGTGGGACTGGTGGTGGACCCGGGCTGCGATGTGGAGAGCTCCCGGGCCGCCGTGGCCCTGGCGGAGCGGTATTCCCATGTGTATGCCGCCGTGGGCATCCACCCGGAGGACTGCGCCGGGTGCACGGACGCCGACTTCGACGCCATTGGGGAGCTGTGCGGACACGAAAAGGTGGTGTCCATCGGCGAGATCGGCCTGGACTACTACTGGGCGGAAAATCCCTCCAGGGAGTTTCAGCAGCAGGTGTTCCGCCGTCAGCTGGCCTTGGCGGAGGAGCTGGACCTGCCGGTCATCGTCCATGACCGGGAGGCTCACGGGGACAGTCTTGCCATCGTGCTGGAGTATCCAAAGGTCCGGGGGGTGTTCCACTGCTTTTCCGGAAGCCCGGAAATGGCGGCGGAGCTGTTGAAGCGGGGCTGGTATCTGGGCTTTGACGGGCCCATCACTTACAAAAACGCCAAACGGGCGCGGTCGGTGGCGGCCATCACGCCCCTGGACCGCATGGTGGTGGAGACGGACGCCCCCTACCTGACGCCGGTCCCCTTCCGGGGCAAGCGGAACGACAGCCGGTATCTGCCCTATGTCCTTGAGAAATTGGCGGAGTGGAAGGACGTGACAGCGGCGGAGATGACGGATATCACCTGGCGGAACGGCCTGCGGCTGTTTGGGCTGGAGGGCCGTGTATGAAAAAGCTGCTGCCTGTTCTGCTGGCCCTGGCGCTATTGACCGGGTGCGGCCAGGGAGAGTACACACTGGAGACCACTATCAGAGTACCGACAGGGGACGATGCCCCCGTGACCTCCCCTGCCCAGCCCATTTCCGCTCCGGCGGTGGTGAAGGAGGGGCGGGAACCCACGGAAGATTTTGACCTTCCGGCGGAGATCGTGGATATCCGTGAATGGGGCGAACGCTCCTCCCGGCGGGATGACATGCCGGTGGGCAAGCTGATCGAGCTGCCGGAGAAGGATGTGGCCCTGTACGCCGTAAGGGTGTACCCTGCGGGCGGAAGTGTGGCTTGGCTCCGGTGGGGCGACGCCCTGGCGGAATTCGACTGGACATTTGGAGGTCCCAACATGGTGATGCCGGCTCTCCAGTGCTTTGACGCGGACAACGACGGACAGGAAGAGGTGGTGGCTGTCACCTGCGGCGGCACCGGCACAGGCGTTTCCATTGATGTTCTGCATATTGTGGAGGAGAACGAGGAGGGTATCCTGACGGACTATACTTTTCCTGAGGAACTGTGGGGAGAGAGGATGCGCAGCCTGCTGGATACGGCGGCCATTGATGACCGGCTCTACGGGGTCCTGGGGGAAGAGCTGGTGGATATTACCCGCCAGCTGCCGGCGGGCCTGCTTCCGGCGGAAGTCAAGGGGCTTGGCACCGGCGCCATTGCGGGCTTCGACTTAGAGACCTACCGGGACGGATGCGGCGACATCCGCTTCTGCGGCAGTGCCTGTCTGGACGCCGCCGGTTATAACGACTGCTATGTGGCGGATCTTACCGCCTCTGTCACCTATGAGGATGGTATATTCACCCTGTCCGACTTTCATTTGGACAGTTTCACCTGAACAGTAAGGAGCGATACGCATGGAAAAAGGCTTTACCATTACCTATGAATACGGGGACAACCTGTATGTGAATCCCACAAACCGCTGCAACTTCAACTGCGAATTCTGCCTGCGGCACAACCAAAGCTCCGGCGGCAGCATCTACACCCATAACCTGTGGCTGAAGCGGGAGCCCACCAAGGAGGAGCTCCTGGCCTCCATTGAGAGCTGGGACCTTACCAAATACCGCCAGCTGGTGTTTGTAGGCTTCGGCGAGCCCACCTACCGCTTTGATGACATCTGCTGGGTCGTGGACCGAATGAAGGAGCACGGCACGAAAATTTTCATCCGCATGGATACCAACGGCACCGGCAGTGTCATCAACGGCCGGGACATCGCCCCGGAGTTTGCCGGGCGGTTCGACATGGTGTCCATCTCCCTGAACACCGACACGGCGGAAAAGTACGACGCCCTGTGCCATCCCAACTTTTCCGGGGCCTACGAGGCCATGAAGGACTTCGCCCGGGAGCTGCGGCAGTATGTGCCCACGGTCATGATGACGGTGGTGGACACCATCCCACGGGAGGAGATCGAAAACTGCCGCCGCATCTGCGAGGACGAGGTGGGCGCCGTCTACCGGGTGCGGGAGTACATCGCGGACTGAAGCTGAAAAAAACACGGCTCTTCCTGCTGGAAGAGCCGTGTTTTTCTGTCGTTATTCCGCCGAACAGCGCTGGAGCAGAGCTGGGTCCCCCGTATAGCGGAGGGTAGTGCGGATGAAGTGCACCATCAGCTTTGTGGCGAAGCAGGCGTGGGCCTGGGGGTCACTGGCGATCCAGTTGCAGTTCAGGCCATCCACCAGGCACAGCAGCTCCCGGGCCGCCAGGGCAGGGTCCTCCGGGGCGATGACGCCTGCCTGGACAAAGCGGCGCAGCGCTTCCTCCAGACGCCGGATGGTGGAGTCGGACACGTTTCCCAGGCTCTGGCGGATCACGGGGTCCAGGGTGGCCTGGTTCATGAAGGTGTAATATAGGCTGGTGTCCACGGAGTCCTTACGGAACTCGTGGATGTGGAACACATGATCCATGAAGTCCACCAAAGCCCGGTCGGCGGGGCCGTCGAAGCTGCGGCAGAAATAGGACTGCTCACAACGGTCGAACACACAGGCGGCCAGCTGGTGGGTCATGTCCTCTTTGTTTTTGAAGTAGTGGAAAATCAGGCTCTGGGGGATCTCCAGCACCTTGGCGATGGTGCTGAAGGAGGCTTTGGCAAAGCCCTTTTCCACGATGACGGACGCATATGCGTCCAGGATCTCCTGGGATCTGTTGTTTGCCATGGTGTCCTCCCGGTGCTGCAATACTGCATAATGTGATATTATATCATGGAACGGGACAAAACAAAATGGTCAGTTCCTTTTATTTTTTGGTCGAAATATTTATTTTCAAAACCCCTTGACAGACGATGTTTGTTGAAATATGATAAGAACAGAAAAGTGATTGAACGTTCAATCACAAAAAATGAAATAAAGGGGTAGTCGCTATGTTCAAGATGATCGAGGAATACGGCCACGAGTGTGTGATCTCCACCTGCGATAAAAAGACTGGTTTGAAAGCAATCATTGCCGTTCACGATACCACACTGGGCCCTGCCCTAGGTGGTACCCGGATGTGGAATTACGACAGTGAAGACGCCGCCTTGTACGATGTGCTGCGGCTGTCCCGGGGCATGACCTACAAAAACGCCGCCGCAAATCTGGATCTGGGCGGCGGCAAGGCGGTCATTATGGGCGACTGCAAAAAGATCAAGACCCGTGAGCTGCTGGAGGCCTATGGCCGCATGGTCGAGAGCCTGGGCGGCAGCTACATCACCGCCGAGGACGTGAACACCTCCGTGGCGGACATGGCCGTCATACGCACCCAAACCGCCCATGTGGCCGGTATGGAAGGCCTCAGCGGCGATCCTTCCCCCCTCACCGCCCGGGGCGTCTACCAGGGTATCCGGGCCGCCGTTCACGCCAAGTTCGGCACGGATGACCTGAAGGGCATGCGCTTCGCCCTCCAGGGCCTGGGCAAGGTAGGTTATGACGTGTGCCGCCGCCTGACCGCTGACGGCGCTGTTGGCACTGTGTTTGACATCAATGCCGCCGCCGTGGAACGCGCCGCCGCTGAAATGGGCGTCCACCCCGCGGAAGGCAGCATTCTGGAGCAGGAGTGCGACGTGTTTGTCCCCTGCGCCTTGGGCGCCGTCATCTCCGCTGAGAATGCCGGGCGCCTGAAGTGCCGGATTGTGGCCGGCTCTGCCAACAACGTGCTGGTGGACAACGCCGCCGGCGATGCCCTGGCCAACCTGGACATCCTGTATGTCCCTGACTTCATCATCAACGCTGGCGGTGTCATCAACGTGGCCGGAGAATTGGACAAGGACGGTTACGACCAGGCTGCTGTTTTGAAGAAGGTGGACGCTATCTACGATACCGTTTCCGCCGTTATCAAGACCGCCCGGACCCATGGTATGCTGCCCTACATGGCCGCCGAAAAGCTGGCCCAGGACCGGATCAACGCCCACAAGGCCTGAATGCGTCTGAACATCAATACACCGCCGGACGAATGTCCGGCGGTGTGATTTTTTACAGCATCCGCAGCAGTTCGATCTGCTCGCCGGAGGGACCGGTGAAAAACCAGTTCTCCAGACCGCCGAACAGCGCCGGCAGGACCTTCTTTTCGCTGCCCATAAAGGTATCCACCCCGGCGGAGCGGATGGCGGCGGCCGCGGCGTCCACATCCTTCACGTACACGGCGAAATGGGGAATGTTGCCCTCCGCCATGGGCGCGGGGGTGGGAGATTGGATGAGCTCCAGCAAAAAGCCGCCGAATTCCACGAGAGCCAGCTTCTTCTCCCCGTCGGAAGTGGGGATGGTGTCCTGCTTGTGCAGCGTACCGCCGATCTTTTCGTAAAAGGCGATGCTCTGTGCCATGTCTCGGGTGTGAATGGCGATGTGGCCCAGGCCCTGATACAATTCTTTCATGTGTGCTTCCTCCTAAACTATGTATGAAACAAAATGGATTTGACGATGATGCTGACACCGCCCAGCAAAAACAGGATGATGGCGCCCTTTTGGAGCCGGTCCTCCCGCATGCGGGGGGCCAGGAATCCGGACAGCGCCATGGCCAGGGCCGCCGCCGGCACGGACACCGCGCCGAACAGCAGCGCCTCCCGGGTGATGAGGCCGTTGGTGATGTATGCGCCCAGGCGGAACAGGTTCTCTCCCAGGAACAAAAAGCAGATGCTGCCCTTGAATTCCGGGTAGTCCTTGGCGGTCCGCTGGAGATAGGCGGTGAGGAACATGTTGATGCCGAACAGGCCCGCGCAGATGCCGGAGAACACCGCCACGGCGTAGCGCATCCAGGGCAGGTCCCGCCCGGTCCGGACAGGACGGAGGCTCCGGGTGGCCATCTCCAGGCCCAGGATCACCACCACGACGCCCAGCACCGTCTTCAAGACCCAGGGCAGGGAGAAGCGCAGCAGCAGCGTGCCGGGAATGACGCCGCACAGGTTGGCCAGCAGAAGGGGCAGGATGCTGCGCCAGTTAAAGCTGCGGCGGTTTTTCCAGGTGATGTAGCCGTTGATGGGACAGTCCATCAAAAGCGTGCCGGGAGTGATGACCACGTTATCCAGCCGCATGGACAAAATGGGGGCGGAGATCAGGGGATTGCCGAAGCCGACGAGGCCTTTGACCGTGTAGGCCAGCAGCTGGGCGGCAAAAATGAACAGAATGGTTTGCCAGGTAAAGACCATGGATACGCGCTTCCTCTCTTCCGGGTGGATGAATCGTACTACATATACCACATCCCGCGAAAAAAAGAAAGGTTTTTTCATGGATACCGGAAAAACCAGAGAAAAATGGACTTGACATTTACACGCAGTCCTGTATAATAATATGGCTTGCAGTCTGCAAGCATATCCTTGCTCTCATCTGTGAATGAGGGCCATCTGTCCAAAAGGAGGTGCAAACATGGCAAAAGTTACTGCCAATTATGAGGTCGTCTACATCGTCGACCCTGCACAGGGTGAGGAGGGCATTGCCTCTATCGTGGCAAACTTCAAGTCCCTGGCTGAGCAGAATGGTTCCGCCGTTGAGGTGGAAGAGTGGGGTACCCGCAAGCTGGCTTATCCCATCAACTACAAGAACGATGGCTACTACGTGCTGATGAGCTTCACCAGCGAGCCTTCCTTCCCCCGGGAGCTGGATCGTAAGCTGCGCATCAACGATGGCATCATGCGTTCCCTGATCGTCTGCAAGGGCGAATAAGGAGGCCTTGGGAGAATGCTCAACAAGGTTATCATCATGGGCCGTCTGGTCAAGGACCCGGAATTGCGCCGCACCCAGTCCGGCACGGCGGTCACATCCTTCCGCATCGCGGTGGACCGTGACTTCAAGAGTCAGGACGGCAGCAAGCAGGCCGACTTCTTCGATGTGGTCGCCTGGCGCAATACCGCTGAATTTGTCAGCAAGTACTTCACCAAGGGCCGCATGGCCGTGGTGGAGGGCCGGCTCCAGACCCGGGACTGGACGGACCGGGAGGGCGGCAAGCGTGTCGCTACCGAGATCGTCGCCGACAACATTTATTTCGGTGACTCCAAGCGGGACGGCGCCGGCGAGTACGGCGGTGCCCCCGGGTACAACAGCGCTCCCTCTTACAGCGCGCCCATGGGCGGCGGCCGCGGTGCCGCGGCTCCCATGGACAGCCATTCCGATTTCGCCGAGATCGGCGAGGAGGACGGCGAACTGCCGTTCTGATCTTAATAAAGGAGGAACCATTTCATGGCTTTTGATCGTGAAGCGAGACCCGCTCGTCCCATGCGCGGCAAGCGCCGTAAGGTGTGCCAGTTCTGCGCTGAAAAGTGCGAGTCCATCGATTACAAGGACGCCGCCAAGCTGCGTCGTTTCGTCTCTGAGCGTTCCAAGATTCTGCCCCGCAGAACCACCGGCACCTGCGCCATGCATCAGCGTCAGCTGACCGAGGCCATCAAGCGTGCCCGTCAGATCGCTCTGCTGCCCTACGTCACCGACTAAAAAGCAGCGTTTCTGCTTAAAACGGCCTGTCCATCCGGACAGGCCGTTTTTTTCGTGCTTGCCAAAAAAGCAAAAACACAGTTTTGACAGACTGAGGCCGTCCGCCTATGGGCGGGCGGCCTGTTTTCTTATTTGCTGCGGGCCTCCAGCACCTCCGCCATCCGCTCCGCAAACAGCCGCCCCGCCAGCTCCGCCTCCTCCGGGGAGTTGCCGGCGGCGCCCACCTCCAAGAGCAGGCTGCCGGTGGTGGCGTGCTGGTTATAGCGGGAATTGCGCAGCAGGATGGGCCGCATGAGAGTGGGATGTTCCGTGAGCAGGTCCTCCTGCAAGGCTGCCGCCAGCTTCAGATTTTCCATCCAGTCAGGATGGGTGAGGCCGCTGCCGTCGCTGCCCACCACGAGAGTCATCTGGGCGGAGGTCCCCTCCCCTTCCACGGTGGAGACCACCTTGTACTCGTTGCCCTGACTGTCCTCAATGGCGTCCCGGTGGACATCCAGAATGAAGTGGATGGAGGGATACTGGGCCAGATAGCTTTGGATGGCTGACAGGGACCGGTCGTAGGCCCCGGAATAAGAGGGGTAGTCGTACAGCGTCCGGTCGTGGAGCACAGAGATGCCCGCCTGGCTCAGCACATCCGCCATAGCGTCCCCTACCCGCACCACGTTATACCGGGCGTCTGTGGTGCGGTGGTCCCCGGACCAGACGATGCCGTCGCTGTCAGCGGGGGTATAGGCCTCGCTGCCGTGGGTGTGGAGAATGAGGACCTGGGGCCCCGCGTCTCCGGTGAGCTCCGCGTCAAAGGGGTCTGCAAGGGCGCTGACATCCACGGTGTGGCTGGTGGAATTGCTGATATACACCCGGCCGGAGACCGTGTAGCCGGAGGGGTCTGTGGGCACCAGGGTCCTGGCGGCCACGCCGTTGTCCGGAGCGTTGGGAGCCGCCAGAGGCGTCTCCTCCACCGGCACCGTGGCCTGGGAGGGTGCCTGGCCGGGCTGGGAGGACTCCTCCGGCTCCGCCCGCTCTGTGGACCACAGCTCCGCCACGGCGGGTCGGGCCGCCAGCAGCAGGGGCGATTCCCCGATGGTCATGACCGCCGCCGGAGACAGGGTGTCCTTTGCCCGCAGATCTCCCAGCTCCCACCGCAGCATCCCCACCGGCGCCGCCTCCCGCAGAGCCTGCCAGGCGCCGGCGGCCGTGTCGCTGCCGGCGGTGACGGTGACGGCCCACACCACACCGGCGGCCAGGGCCACCGCCTCCAGCCGCCGCAGGATGTCCCGCAGCAGCACTACTTTCATGTGCCTCACCTCCTGGGACAACCTATGCGCTCCAGGCGGGAAGTATGCCTGCCGGACCTGACAGCGCCGGGAACAAAAAAGCACGCGGGAGCCGGACAGGCTCCCGCGTATGGCGTTTCAAAGGGAAAGGGGAAGGATCTCCGCTTCCTGTTTCAGGTCTGCCTCCGTTAAAAGGCCGGCGGCGTCCAGCAGCGCCGTGCGGAAGCTGCCGCTGCCCCGCTGCCCCGCTTCGCGGTCCGCCCGGCGGGAGCACACCTTCCAGAAGGCGGCGGCCAGCAGGGCGGCCTCCCGGGGCTCCGGCTCCACGGCGGCGAACACGCCGCACAGCACGGACAGCATGCACCCCGTGCCGGTGACCTGGGCCATGCGGCCGCTGCCGCCGGTGCAGCACCAGGCGCCGTTGCCATCGGTGATGATGTCCTCCGGTCCGGACAGCAGCACGGTGGTGTGAAGGTCCCTTGCCAGGGCGGCGGCCCGGCGGAGCCGCTCGCCACGGGTGGAGGCGTCGGGACTGTCCACCCCCTGTTCCTGGCTGCGCAGCCGCAGCAGGGCTTGAGCCTCCCCCAGATTCACCCGCAGGATGGTGGGCGTGCACACCGCCAGCAGGCGGCGGATATTGTCCAGCCGCCAGGGCGAGGCCCCCACCCCCACCGGGTCCAGCACCACCGGACGGCCCAGGGCGGCGGCCTCCCGGCCACAGATGCGGCAGGCGTCAAATTTGGCGCTGTCCGGCGTGCCGGTGTTGAGCACTGTGGCGCCGGCAATGGCGGTGATGTCCGCCATTTCCTCCGGCGCCTGGGCCATCATGGGACTGGCACCCACCGCCAGGGCCAGATTGGCACAGTCGTTGGCGGAGACGATATTGGACACGCAGTGGATGAGGGGCCGCCGCAGGCGGACATCCCCCAAACGGGAAACGTTCATAGAGATCACACTCTTTATGATTGTTCCATGGCGGCGCGCATGGACTTCAGAGCGCCGCTCCTTTGCAGGGAGAACACCAGAATACCCGCCAGGATGGACCCACCCACCGTAGAGACGAGGAAGGGCACCACATAGGCGTAAAAGGCGATGTCACCGGCGCTCTTGCCCATGAACAAAATGGCCACGGGCCAGGACAGCAGTCCGCCGATGATGCCGGTGCCAAACACCTCCGCCACAAGGGTGAAGGGCAGGTTCTTCGTTTTCTTGCAGGCCAGGCCGCACAGCAATGCGCCGCACATGCTGCCGGGGAAGGCCAACAGGCTGCCCAGGCCCATGAGGTTGCGCAGCAGGCTTGCCACAAAGGCAACGGCCACGCCGAAGCCCGGCCCCAGGAACACGGCGCACAGGATGTTCACCATGTGCTGCACCGGGGCGCACTTGCTGCCGAACACCGGGAAGGAAAAGGTGCTGCCCACCACTGCCACGGCGACGAGGATGCCGGACAGGGCCAGCTTTTTGATAAAGGTCCGCTTATTCATTGCAAAAACTCCTTTGTAAAACATGTACGCAGGGAGAAAACAGCAGCGTTTTCCCCTTGCAGGGCAAGGTCACAGAGAGGCGGAAACTTCCCCCCGCTGTGTGGAAAATTCGGTCGAGACTCCCTGGTCTCCTCTCACGCCGGAACACGGCTTCCCATCGCTGCCTGAGTCTGGCCCGGACACAGGGCGCTCCCCCTCTGTCCGCTCCCGGAAAACCGGGGTGCCGGTATGCTTCCCTGACACACATCCTTTCCAAAAGAGATGAAAAAACAGCGGGCGCCTGATGGTGCCTGCCGTCTGGTGTCCAAGATCCTTCCTACGGTGGCATTACCCACATCAGGTGAAAGGGTCGAAGCAGTGCTTCCTCTCAGCCGTTTGGCTCCCCTGTTTTCGCCCTTATTATGCCATTTTGACAAAAGCTTGTCAAGGGGCTTGAAAACGGCGAAAAAGAAGCGTATGATAAACAAAAAATATAAACGGGGAGTCCGCGGGCGCGGGCTGAGAGTAAACCGCAACGGTTTTTACCCGAGACCTGATTTGGATCATGCCAACGTAGGGAGAGAGCAGGCGTTTGCCGCGGACCGAATTTGGCGTGTCCGCGGATTTTTTTGCGGCCGGAGGGAGAACAATATGAAATTGCAAGCAGAGCAAATGCGGCTGTACGCCGTGACGGACCGGGCCTGGGCGGCGGATGAGAGGACATTTTGGGACCAGGTCCGCGCCGCCATCGCCGGCGGCGCCGCAATGGTGCAGCTGCGGGAAAAGCATCTGACGGAGGACGCCTTTCTGGCGGAGGCGGAGCGCTTCGTGGCCCTGTGCCGGGAGGCGGGGGTCATCAGCATCATCAACGACAATGTGGACATCGCCGTGAAGACGGGCGCCGACGGCGTCCACGTGGGGCAGGAGGACCTGGCCGCCGGCCGAGCCCGGGCGCTGCTGGGGCCGGACAAGATCATCGGTGTGTCCGCGCACAACGTGGAGGAGGCCAGGGCCGCCCAGGCGGCGGGGGCTGACTATCTGGGCGTGGGGGCTGCCTTTGTCACCGGCACCAAGACTGACGCCAAGCCCATTTCCCGGGACACCATCCGCGCGGTCACCGCCGCCGTGGATATCCCGGTGGTGGCCATCGGCGGCATCAGCCGCGACAATGTCCTGGAGCTGGCGGGCTGCGGCCTGGACGGCGTGGCGGTGGTCTCTGCCCTGTTTGCCCAGCCGGATGTGAAGGCGGCGGCGGAGGAGATGCTGCGGCTGAGCCGGGAGATCAGCAAATGAAGGTCCAGGGAGCTATTTTTGACCTGGACGGCACGCTGACGGACTCCATGTACATCTGGAACGAGGCACCAAAAGCCCTGGTCCGCCGATACGGCGGCCAGGCGCCGGAGGATCTGGCGGCGGAGCTCAAGCAGATGGGCCGCCGGGAGGCGTCCGCCTACCTGAAAGAGAGGTTCCGGTTAAGCGGTACGGTGGAGGAGCTGATGGAGGGCATCAACGACCTGGTGGCGGAGGAATACCGCCTGCGGGTCCCCATGAAGCCCGGGGCGGACCAGCTGCTGGCTCGGCTAGCGGCGGAGGGCATCCCCTGCTGCATCGCCACCGCCAGCGAGGACTGGCAGGCACAGGCGGCCATGGAGCGGCTGGGCCTGTGGAAATATTTCCGCTTTGCCGTCAGCTGCATCCAATACGGCGGCAAAACGAGGCCGGACATCTATCTAGAGGCCGCCCGGCGGTTGGGGACGGACCCAGCCCGGACCGTGGTGTTCGAGGACGCTCTCCACGCCGCCCAGACCGCTCATGACGGGGGCTTTCCCGTCTGCGGCGTCTACGACGCGTCCGCCGAGGCAGACCAGGCGGCGTTGCGGGCCTTGGCGGACTGGTACGTCTGGGATCTGGCTGCGTGGCGGCCCTGACAACGAAATTCGTTTATCCCGCGGCGGACCGGGGGCACCACCTTTCGCCGCGTTAAAAAACTTCAATGCAGAAAGGAAGCAGACAAATGAAAACAGCATTGACGATCGCCGGAAGCGATTCCAGCGGAGGCGCCGGTATCCAGGCAGACATCAAGACCATGACGGTGAACGGCGTATTCGCCATGAGCGCCATCACGGCCCTGACCGCCCAGAATACCACCGGCGTCACAGACATTTTGGAGGCCACGCCCGCTTTTTTGGAAAAGGAGCTGGACGCGGTGTTCACGGACATTTTCCCTGACGCGGTGAAGATCGGCATGGTCTCCTCCGCGGAGCTCATCACCGTTATCGCGGATAAGCTCCGCCAGTACGGCGCCCGCCGCATCGTGGTGGACCCGGTCATGGTGGCTACCTCCGGAGCAAAGCTCCTGCGGGATGACGCCATTGAGGTCTTGAAGGAGTGCCTTCTGCCCCTGGCGGAGGTACTGACTCCCAACATCCCGGAGGCGGAGATCCTCTCCGGCCAGCCCATTGCAAGCGCGGAAGACATGGAGGCCGCCGCCCGGACCATTGGCGAGCGGTACGGCTGCGCCGTTTTGTGCAAGGGCGGCCACCAGCTCAACGACGCCAACGACCTGCTGTGGACTCCCGCCGGCAGCCGCTGGTTCCGGGGCCGCCGCATTCAAAATCCCAATACCCACGGCACCGGCTGCACCCTCTCCAGCGCCATTGCCGCCAACCTGGCCAAAGGCTTCAACCTGGAGGAGTCGGTGGAAAAGGCCAAGGAATACATCTCCGGCGCCCTGGGCGCCATGCTGGATCTGGGCCATGGCGCCGGTCCCATGGACCATGCCTTTGACATCAAGGACAGCTACCGGGCGGAGGTGCGGCCATGAAAAAGACGACAGTGGCCCAGAATGGCCTCATCTGGTTCGGCGCGGGTGTCTCCCTGGCGGAGATCCTCACCGGCACATACTTCGCCTCCCTGGGCATGGCCCGGGGGATCGCGGCCATCCTCATCGGCCACGTGATCGGCGGCACCATGATGTATCTGGCGGGCCTCATCGGCGGCCGTACAGGTCTGAGCGCCATGGAGACGGTGAAGCTGAGCTTCGGCAGCCGGGGCGGCATGCTGTTCGCGGCGCTGAACGTTTTGCAGCTGGTGGGCTGGACCGCCATCATGATTTATGACGGCGCCTTGGCGGTGGGGGGCATCTTCCCTGTGGGGGCTTGGGTGTGGTGCCTGGTCATCGGCGGGCTCATCATTTTGTGGATCGCCGTGGGTATCACCAACCTGGGCTGGCTCAACAAGGTGGCTATGGCACTGCTGCTGCTGTTGACCATGGTGCTGTGCAAGGTCATTTTCTTCTCCGGTGCTGTCCCCGGCGCTGTGGAGGAAGAGGCCATGAGCTTCGGCGCGGCGGTGGAACTGGCGGTGGCCATGCCCTTAAGCTGGCTGCCCCTCATCAGCGACTATACCCGTGAGGCGGAAAAGCCCGCCCAGGCTACCCTGTGCAGTGTGGTGGTCTACGGCCTGGTGTCCTGCTGGATGTATGTCATCGGCATGGGAGCCGCATTGTTTACCGGAGAGTCCGACATCGCCCAGATCATGGTGAAGGCGGGCCTGGGTGTGGCGGCTCTGGTCATCTTGATCCTCTCCACCGTTACCACCACCTTTCTGGACGCCTGGTCCGCAGGTATTTCCGCGGAATCCCTGTGGAAAAAGCTGGACGGCCGCAAGGTCGCCATCGCCGTGACGGCCATCGGCATTCTGGGGGCCATGCTGTTCCCCATGGATGACATCACGGATTTTCTCTATCTCATCGGCTCTGTGTTTGCCCCCATGATCGCCATTCAGATCGCGGACCACTTCCTGCTGAAGAGGGACCGCTCCGGCGTGGAGGCCGATGTGCGGAACCTGGTCATCTGGCTGGTGGGCTTTGCCGCCTACCGGGCGCTGATGCGGATGGACATTCTGGTGGGCTACACCCTGGTGGATATGGTGCTGACCGTGGCGCTGTGCCTGGCGGCAGACCGTCTTTTCCGGAAAAAAGCGTGAGCCTTGTGCGCGGGACGGATACCTTTGCGTATCCGTCCCGTGTGTTGTGCGCTTTAAACAGAAAAAATGATAACAGGCCATCGAAAAATTTGCAAGCATCACGAAATATTTTTAACCTCGCAGTTTTTCGTTGACATTTGTCCGCGAGACTCGTATTTTATGGGTACAGACTTTTCCAAAGGAGGAGACAGCCATGTTTGCCATGTGCCGCCGCAGCGTGAATACTGCCGCCGCAGCTGACGCTGCGGGTGTTTCCTCCTGCGTGGAGACTGCCCGCCAGTGCGCCAATACCAATAGTGCCCTGATTCTGGACGCCGCTCTGCTGGCGTCCATTTTTGTTGTCCTGATCAGCCTGCTGGGTATTCTGGGCCTGCTGATTTTGGGCCTGCTGAGCCTGATCCTGCGCGGCACCGCCGCTCGTCTGAAAGACCCGTTCCCCTGCCTGCCGTAACGAAACGGATACGAAGGAAGAGGGCCCCGTCTTTTGGACGGGGCCCTCTCTTTTTGTATAAAGCAAACCAAGGAAAAGAGAGGATTTTACTTATGGGATTCGTGAATTTTGTCATGGCTGTCAGCCCAATCGTCATTGTGCTGGCTGGCATTCTGGCCTTTAAAAAGCCAGCCATGAAAGTGGCGCCCGTGGCCCTGGTGTGGACCATGGTGCTGGCTTTTACCTACTTCAATGTGAACGGCCTGGCCTTCAGGGAGAATGTGGTCGTTCTTGACGCCCTGCTGTGGAAGGGCATCAAGGAGGGCCTGAAGATCGTGTACATGGTATTCGGCGCCTTTGTCATCTTGAACACCCTCAAGCGCACCGGTGCCATTGAGGACGTGAAAAACACCGTGGCCCGGGTCAGCGGCCAGGACCGCCGGGTGCAGCTCGTTGTCGTGGGCATGATGGTGCCTATTTTCCTGGAGGGCGCCGCCGGTGCCGGCGCCCCTGCCGCCATCGCCGCCCCGTTCCTGGTGGCCCTGGGCTTTGACCCCATCACTGCCATCGCCGTGGCCCTGCTGGGCGATGCCACGCCCTGCTCCTGGGGCGGCGCGGGCCTGACCACCATCAACGGCGGCGCGGCCCTGGTGGAGGCCGGTATCTCCACCAATGCCCTGAACTCCGCCATGGTGGGCCGCATCCATATGTTCGGCGTGCTCATCATCCCCTTTATCATGGTGGCGCTGGCCTTCGGCCGTAAGGGCTTTAAGGGCATCGTTCCCTATCTGTGCTATGCCGGCGTCACCACCGGTGCCGTCATGTTCTTCCTCAGCAACTTCGTGGGCCCCGAGGTCACGTCCATGGGCACCGGCCTGATCGCCATTTTGCTGTCCGTGCTGTACGTGAAGGTGGTGCCCATCAGCACGCCGGATGAATTCAAGTATGCCTCTGCCCAAGAGACCAGGCGGCGCTACGGCGCCTTCCGGGCCATGTCCCCGTACATCTATATGCTGTTCCTGCTGCCCATCGTCCGCTACGGTGTGCCCGCCATCTGGCCGGAGACCGGTTTTGGCTTCCTGTGCACCTTCGGCTATATCTTCTGGGTGGACTGCGTCATCATGATCTGCGGCCTGCTGGGCGCCGTCACGCTCCATGTAAAGAAGGACGAGCTGTTTGAGATCTTTCGCATGACCGCCAAAAACGTGGTGCCTGTCCTCATCACCATGGGCAGCCTGCTGGTCATGGCTTACATCATGCAGTCCGACACCACCGGCATGATGAGCCTCATCGCCGGAGACATCGCCGCCCTGGCCGGCATGCTCTATCCCGCCGCCGCGGTGCTCATCGGCTCTCTGGGCTCCTTCATCACCGGCACGGGACTGGGCTCCAACATCATGTTCGCCGGCATGCACACGGAGGCGGCTGCGGCCCTGGGCATGAACCCCATCACTGTGTTCGCCGGCCAGAATGCCGGCGCCTCCCTGGGCAATCTCATCTGCCCCAACAACACCGTGGCCGCCTGCGCCACCGTGGGCGAGGTGGGCAACGAGAACAAGGTCATGCGCAGGACTCTCGTGGCCTTTGGCATCATCCTGGCGGAGTACATGGTGCTGGCCATGGTGTATACCCTGGTGCTGTTCCCCAATTTCGGTATGTAAACAGATCCCCGGGAAAGAACTGTATTTGTGATATATTTTCAATAGGAGGCAATAATCATGAAAACAAGAAAAGTCGGCGTTATCGGCATTGGCCATGTGGGCGCCCATGTGGCGTATACTCTGGCACTTGAGGGCATCGTGGATGAGCTGGTGCTGGTGGATATGAACCCGCAGAAGGTAGCCAGCGAGGTCCAGGACCTGCGGGATGCCGCCGCGTACCTGCCCCACCGCGTCACGGTGAATGCCGGAGACTTCTCCGACCTGGGGGACTGTGACGTCATCGTCAACAGCGTGGGCAAGATCGACCTGCTGCGGGGGACCCATAACCGGGTCACGGAGATGGATTTCACCATCCCCGCCGTCCGCGGCTATGTGGACAAGATCAAGGCCAGTGGCTTTGACGGCGTGGTGGTGAACATCACAAACCCCTGCGATATCGTCACCCGGGAGATCGCCCTGGGCCTGGGCCTGCCCCGGGGGCGGGTGTTCGGCACCGGCACCGGCCTGGACACCTCCCGCCTGCTCTCCGCCCTGGCCCGCCAGACCGGCGTGGACCACAAGTCCATCACCTGCTATATGATGGGTGAGCACGGCAACGACCAGTTTGCTCCGTGGTCCTGCGTCAGCTTCCGGGGCATGCCCCTGGACCAGTGGGCCAAGACCGATGAGCGCTTCCGCTTTGACCGGGAGGCTTTGCAGAAGGAGTCCATCGGCGGCGGCTGGGTGACATTTGCCGGCAAGTTCTGCACGGAGTACGGCATCGCCGCCACCGCCGCCCGCATGGTCCACATCGTCCTCCACGACGAGAAGGCCATCATGCCCGCCAGCGCGGAGCTGCGGGGCGAGTACGACGAAACGGGACTCTTTGTGGGCGTGCCCTGCGTCATCGGAAGAAGCGGCGTGGAACAGGTGGTGGAGCTGCCGCTCACCGATGAGGAGCTGGCCCGGTTCCACACCTGCTGCGACGGCGTCCGGCAGAATATGGAGCACCTGAAGGAAATTTAAAGGATATCCGCGGGAGCCGGGGGAGGAAACAGTCCTCCCCCGGCTTTTTCGATTGGTGAAAAAGCCAGAAGACCGAGGATGGCAGAACGGAGAGAAGTTACAAAAGGAAACAAGTCGGGACCACGTTCCGGCATTAAAAAGGAGAAATTTTCCGGCTTTTTGTAAAAAACACAGAAACTGGGGGAACCCAGGAGAAAATAAAGGATCTTTTCAGGTTGCTTTTAACTTTCCTGTATATGCTTGGCGTAAAGCAGGCCCAAGGAGGGCCGGGAAAGGACATCAGGCAATGGAAGAACTTATACGGGAAGAGCGCCGGGAGACCCCTTCGCCGGCGCCTGCAAAAAAACACGGACTGCGTTTGGAGAAAAAGAAGAAATGGCTGCTGGTTTTGATACTGGCGGTGGCAGTTCTGACCGGAGCCGCCGCAAAGGCTCTGGGGCAGAGAAACCGGGCCGCTTCCGCACAGACCGCTTACACAACAGCGGAGGTTTCAACAAGGGATATCAGCAATGCACTCAGCTCCAGTGGCACCTTGGAACCGGCCAATTCCTATACTGTGAAAACGCTGGTCTCCGCTGAGATCCTCAGCGACACTTTTGAAGAAGGCGACAATGTAGAGAAGGGGCAGCTTCTTTACACGTTGGATTCTTCCGACGCCGCTACCAGTCAGACTCAGGCGCAGAACAGTTACTCTCAGGCGCAAAGCAGCTACGATCAGGCTGTGGAAGCCAAATATCCCACGGCGGATATGAGCGGCACCGTCAGCGAAGTCTACGTCCAGAATGGCGACAGTGTGAACGCTGGTACGGAGCTGCTGAAAATTGTCGGTGACAACAACATCTATATTGATTTTCAATTCTCCTACGCTGACCCTTCTGACTTCTATGCAGGCCAGAGCGCAACGGTATACATCAACGGCTTTGCCGGCACGATCCAGGGTACGGTCCAGCAGATATCCACTTCCACATCAGCTTCCGGCAATGCCGCCGGAAGCGGCCGGCAGATGACCACCGTTCGGGTGAGGGCCACGAACCCCGGCCTGGTCACATCAGACTACACCGCCAGCGCTGTCATTGGCAACTATTCCAGTTATGGGCAGGCGGCCATTAAAGTCAGCGCTACCAGTGTCGTTACCGCTGAAACGTCCGGTAAGATTTCAGGCTTCAACTATCTGGTGGGCGACACCATCCAGAGCGGAGACCGTGTCTGTACCCTTACCGGCGACAGCGTGGACAATTCCATCGAGAACGCCCGCATCAGCCTGAGCAATGCCGGAACGTCCTTGCGGAATGCGCAGGATAAGCTGGATGATTACAAGGTGACAGCGCCCATCTCCGGCACCGTGGTGACGAAAACCGCCAAAGCCGGCGACAGTATTGAGGGCGGCTCCACCGGAACCTTGTGTACCATTTATGACTTGAGCTACCTGGAGATGACCATGAACATTGATGAGTTGGACATCTCTCTGGTGGAAGTGGGCCAAACGGTGGAGATCACCGCCGACGCCGTGGAGGGCAAGGCGTACACCGGCGTGGTCACAAAGGTCTCCGTGGCGGGCACGACCTCTGGCGGTATCACGACTTATCCCGTCACGGTCCGCATCGATGAGACGGACGGATTGCTCCCAGGCATGAACGTGGACGCGGAGATCGTAATCGCGGAAAAGGGCAGTGTGCTGGCGGTTCCCAGCGGAGCAGTCAACCGGGGCGGCATGGTCATGATCACGTCCGATTCTCCCAGCGCGTCCAACGCCCTGGACCAGGAAGCTCCGGAGGGCTATGTCTATGTCCAGGTCGAGACCGGCATCAGTGATGACAGCTATACGGAGATCCTCTCCGGACTGCAGGAGGGCGATACCATAGCCTATATCGCGGTTTCCGGCGGCTCTAGCGGTATGGGGATGATGGGCGGTATGCCCAGCGGCATGGGCGGCGGCCCCGGAGGAGGCTTCTGAAATGAGTTCACTGATTGAATTTCAGAACGTCTGCAAGTATTACCAGATGGGCGATACCACCGTGAAGGCCGCGGACCACATCTCCTTTCAGGTCCGGAAGGGCGAATTCGTGGCCATCGTGGGCCAGTCCGGCTCCGGCAAGTCCACCTGTATGAATATCATCGGCTGTCTGGATGTGCCCACCTCCGGACTGTATCTCCTGGATGGGCAGGACGTGGGCCGGATGGACAAAAACCAGCTGGCCGCCATCCGCAACAAAATGCTGGGCTTTATTTTCCAGCAGTACAACCTGCTGCCGAAGCTGACCCTCCAGGAAAATGTGGAGGTGCCGCTGATGTATGCCGGCATCCCTAAGGCGGAGCGGCATGAGCGGTCGCGGATCGCTTTGGAGATGGTGGGATTGGGGGATAAGCTCCGGCACAAGCCCATGCAGCTCTCCGGCGGCCAGCAGCAGCGGGTGTCCATTGCCCGGGCACTGGCGGGGGACCCGGCCGTGATCCTGGCGGATGAGCCCACAGGGGCCTTGGACTCCCACACGGGCCGGGAGGTGCTGACCATGCTCCAGCAGCTCCATGCCGCCGGCAACACTGTGGTCCTCATCACCCACGACAACTCCATTGCCGTGCAGGCCCAGCGGATCATCCGCCTGGAGGATGGCCACGTGGTCTATGATGGGGACGCCCACGCCCCCGAGGCGGTGGTAACGCCCAATATGGCCGGAAGGGGGATTGCCAAGTGAGCCTGACAGAGACCTTTCAGCTGGCCTTCAAAAATATTCAGGGCAGCAAAATGCGGACATTCCTCACCATGCTGGGCATCATCATCGGCGTGTGCGCTGTCATCGTCATCGTGGGTCTGGGCAACGGTATGCAGGGCTATATCGAAGACAGCTTCGCTGACATGGGCACCGATTCCCTGACGGTGATGATCATGGGCCGCGGTTCTTCCCGCAGTGTTTCCGAGGAGGAAATGTATGAGCTGGTGGCAGAGAATCAGGAGACGCTGAAGCTGATTTCTCCCACCGTCTCTGTGTCCTTCCCGCCAAAAATCGGCTCGGACACCACATCCTCCTCTGTCTCCGGTGTCAGCGAGGATTACTTCACCATGAAGGGCTATGAGATCGCACAGGGGCGGGGCATCCAGTATATGGATATTGAGAGCCGGGCCAATGTCTGCGTGGTGGGCCAGTATTTGAATATGGCCTATTTCGGCGGAAATGCCGTGGGACAGACGCTGAAGCTGGGCAGCAAGAGCTTTATCATTGTAGGTGTTATGGCGGCGGAGACCGATGACCTGGAAGAAGGCGGCACGGATGACTGTGTATTCCTGCCTTATTCCACCGCTGCCCGGATGAGCTTTACCGGCGCCATCAGCAATTACACCATTACCGTTCAGGACAGGGACAACATCTCCGACGCCATCACCGTGGTGGAAAACGCGCTGTATCAAATTTTCGAGGATGACGACGCATACAGCGTCATCAGCATGTCCGAGATGCTGGACACCATGAACTCCATGGTGAATATGATCATTTACATCCTGGCCGGCATCGCCGCCATTTCCCTGGTGGTGGGCGGCATCGGCATCATGAACATCATGCTGGTGTCCGTCACGGAGCGGACGCGGGAGATCGGCATCCGTAAGGCCCTGGGGGCCCGGGAGAGCGCCATTATGCGCCAGTTCGTCATTGAGGCGGCCACCACCTCGTCTCTGGGAGGGCTGCTGGGGATCGCCCTGGGCTTTGGCCTTTCCGCCGTGGCCACGACGGTCATCGCCCGTGTGATGCCGGACACACCCATCACCGTCAGCCCATCCATGGCCGCGGTGCTGCTGGCCTTCGGCGTATCCACTGCCATCGGCGTCGTGTTCGGCTACCTTCCCGCTAAAAAAGCGGCGGCGCTGAATCCCATCGACGCCCTGCGCTACGATTGAGCCATAGAAAAAGAGGACGCGAAAGGCTGCTCCCGATAAGAAAACATCGTGAGGAAAGAGAGAACGGTATAGCTTCGGCTGTACCGTTTTCTCATTTTTCCATTGATGCCGTGACTTTTGACATTTCCAAGGCTCCGATGCCCTTGTAGTAAATGTCGATCTCCTGCGTCCGATTCTTGCCCTTCGGGTCGCTGGCCGCATGGACGATGATTTTCTCCACAAACTCATGGAGGATGCAGGGCGTGAGCTCCGGAATATCCGTGTACCTCTCCACAACGGAGAGAAAACGATCAACATCCGCCGATTTGCTTTCCTCCAGCTCCACTTCTTTCCGAAGGGAACTCGTCAGCACCTTGAGATCCTGTTCTTCCTTCTCATAGTCCGCAGAGAGCTTCTGAAAGCGTTCATCGGAGAGCTTGCCCGAAATGTTGTCCTCATAGAGCCGCTTGAAGATAGCATCCAGTTCTGTGATCCGCTTTTCGGAATCAGCAAGCTGCCGTTTCCGCTTTGCAAGATCCCGGTCGCGCTGCCGCAGGTCACTGTCCATGACCAGCCTCACAAACTCGTCCTTACTGCGGGAGGCGAAGGAAACGATCTCCCGCAG
>JAETPK010000142.1 GCA_021771265.1 Oscillospiraceae bacterium | reverse complement strand
GCGGCCTGGGCGGTACGGGCGTTGGAGTTGGTGGCGATCTTCATGCCGATGAAGCCGGCCAGCATGGAGAACACGCCGCCGGTGACAAAGGCAAAGGGGGTGAACTTGGACAGCATTCCGCCGCCGGAGCCAAAGGCGATGGCCAACAGGATGATGAACACCACAACAAACACCTTGAAGACCGTGGTGTACTGCTGCTTCAGGTAAGCGTTTGCGCCCTGGCGGATGTTGGCGGCGATCTTCCGCATCCGCTCATTGCCTTCTGAATAGGTCATGACCTTTTTTGCCTGTGTAATGGCAAAAAGGCCGGCGACGATGGCGCCGACAAATCCGATCCAGAACAATTGATCCATGATTTTTCCACTCCTTAATTGGTTTGTGTTTTACAGTGTGCTACTATTCTAGCACACGTGAACGTTTTTTCAAGTAACAAACCAGCAGTTTTTTACGCAAACGTTGTATATTTTACGTTTTGTATAAATTCTACATTCATTTTCCGTCACTTCTCACCGCGCTTCCAGGCAAATTTTCGTAAATTTTGCGTTTTTATAGCGCAAAAATGACAGTTATTTCACAAAAAAGCTGTTTTTGAGGCCTGCCCCAAAAACAGCTTTGTATCGTTCGCAAATTTTGCGTTCGTTTTTCTCAATTTTTTGCGTTAATTTGCGTATAGCTTTGACTTGCGCATCCACACGATCCTGCCGCCTCTTCCCGCCTGAGAAAAAGCCGCCCGAAAAAGAAAAAGCCCACGCCTTTTGTCTGGCGTGGTTTGCTGCTTATCCTGTTCGGACCTTACCGCTCGCTCCGAGTCCAGGTATCATCCGGGAAGATCATGTCATCCACATCTCCGCTTCTGTCGGCAAAAAACCACTTCATTTCACATTCCTCCTTTCCCAATGATTTTATTTTGCAGTATAGCACGTTTTGTTCGGCCACGCAAGGAGTCTCCGGCAAATTTCACAAATATTTTACATACTTTTGTGCAGCCTGTGAGATTGGCCAGCTTCTCCATTCCGGTCCGGCTTTCCACATCCCATGGAGGAATCTGTCGGAATCACGGAGAATCCATGGGATCTCCCTTGCTTTTTCCCTGTTCTTTGTACATTTTTTCTCTCGCCTTTGGAATGCTACCTATGCTATAATATAGTTGATTATTATTCGCAGCTTTTCACGGTTTTTACTCTGGCGGCTGAGGAGGCCGCGTCTATGGCAAAACATCGTGCGCACCGCCGCCGGCATCGGCGGTGGCTCCTTCCGGCGCTGGTCTTTCTGGCAGCCGCTTTCTTTGTGCGGTGGAGCAACACCGCCTTGCAGGTCACCCATTTCGACGCCGTGTTCCGGGATCTGCCCGCCGGCTTTGACGGCTGCCGGGCCGCTGTTATCAGCGATCCCCACACCGCTTCCTTCGGGCCGGACAACCAGCGCCTGTACGCCGCGTTGGCGGCGGAGCAGCCGGATTATATTTTCCTGGTGGGGGACCTGCTGGACCAGTACCGCACCGTACCGGAGGGCTATGCCGCCTCCATGGCCCAGGCCCTTTCCGCCATCGCCCCCACCTACTACGTCACCGGCAACCACGAGTGGGCCCTGGGAGATGTGCCCGCTCTGAAGCGGACCCTGGCGGACAACGGCGTGGCCGTGCTGTCCAACCAGTTCACCACTCTGGAGCGGAACGGGGACACCGTGATCCTGGCGGGCATCGACGACCCCAACGGATACGCCGACCAGAAAACGCCGGAGGCACTGGCCGCGGAGCTGTACGCCCAGTACGGCGATCCCTTCTGGGTGCTGCTGGCCCACCGGAACGACCGCTTTGTGTCCCAGTACAGCCTGCTGGGCGCGGACCTGGTCATTTCCGGCCACGCCCACGGCGGCATCATCCGCCCGCCCTTTACCGACGGGCTCATTTCTCACGACCTGGAGCTGTTCCCCTCCTACACGGCGGGGCTTTATGAGGAGCATGGCTCCGTTTTGTTCGTCACCCGGGGCCTGGGCAACTCCGGCCCCTCCTTCCGGCTGTTCAACCGGCCGGAGGTGGCCCTTTTGACGCTGCGCAAAGAATCATAAGCCAGGATGGCAGGCTTCCGATAACCGGATG
>JAETPK010000141.1 GCA_021771265.1 Oscillospiraceae bacterium | reverse complement strand
CAAGGGGCCTTACCTTTAAAAGCGGGAGGCCTCATCTTGAGGGGGGCTTCACGCTTAGATGCCTTCAGCGTTTATCCCTCCCGGGCTTGGCTACCCTGCCGTGGGCCTGGCGGCCCAGCAGGTGCACCAGCGGCCCGTCCACCCCGGTCCTCTCGTACTGGGGGCAGCTCCTCTCAGGCCTCCTGCGCCTGCGCCGGATAGGGACCGAACTGTCTCACGACGTTCTGAACCCAGCTCGCGTACCGCTTTGATGGGCGAACAGCCCAACCCTTGGGACCTGCTGCAGCCCCAGGATGCGATGAGCCGACATCGAGGTGCCAAACCACCCCGTCGATGTGAACTCTTGGGGGTGATAAGCCTGTTATCCCCAGGGTAGCTTTTATCCGTTGAGCGACGGCAGTCCCACTCCCTGCCGCCGGATCACTAAGTCCCAGTTTCCTGCCTGCCCCACCCGTCGGTGTCGCAGTCGGGCCCGCTTATGCCTTTGCGCTCCGCGGATGGTTCCCGTCCATCCTGAGCGGACCTTTGAGCGCCTCCGATACCCTTTCGGAGGCGACCGCCCCAGTCAAACTCCCCGCCAGGCGTTGTCCCGCGGCCGGTTCCACGGCCGCCGGTTAGGAGCCCAGTGCTGCAGGGGTGGTATCCCAACGCCGGCTCCGGCGGGGCTGGCGCCCCGCCTTCCTTGCCTCCCACCTATCCTGTACGTGCAGCACCGGGCCGCAGCGCCAAGCTGGAGTAAAGCTCCATGGGGTCTTTCCGTCCTGGCGCAGGTAGCCAGCATCTTCACTGGCACTTCAATTTCACCGGGTGCACTGCCGAGACAGCGCCCAAATCATTACGCCTTTCGTGCGGGTCGGAACTTACCCGACAAGGAATTTCGCTACCTTAGGACCGTTATAGTTACGGCCGCCGTTTACTGGGGCTTAAGTTCAGGGCTTCGCTTGCGCTAACCCCTCCCCTTGACCTTCCAGCACCGGGCAGGCGTCAGCCCATATACTTCACCTTCCGGTTTCGCATAGGCCTGTGTTTTTGCTAAACAGTTGCTTGGGCCTGTTCCCTGCGGCCCATCCTTAGATGGGCGCCCCTTCTCCCGAAGTTACGGGGCCATTTTGCCGAGTTCCTTGGCAGTGCTTCGCCCGCCGGCCTCGGGGTCCTCCCCCCATCCACCTGTGTCGGTCTGCGGTACGGGTACATGGCAGGCCATAGCGGCTTTTCTTGGCACGCGGCCCGCATGCTTCGCTACTCCCTTTCGCTCCGCATCACGCCACCGGCCTGTGCGCACGTGCTTCCCGTGCGCGCCTCCTGCGCTTGCGCCGGGCGCTCCGCCCCCGGCACATGCACCGCCGCATGCGTCCCCGCAGTTCTGCTGCCATGTAGTGCAGGAATCTCCGCCTGCTGCCCTTCGGCTACGCGTCCCCGCCTCGCCTTAGGCCCCGACTTACCCAGGGCAGATCAGCTTTACCCTGGAAACCTTGGATATTCGGCCAAGGGGATTCCCACCCCTTTCTCGCTACTCATTCCGGCATTCTCCCTCCCCAGCGCTCCACCGCGCCTCCCGGCGCGGCTTCCCCGCCCTGGCGATGCTCCCCTACCGGTGCACCCTGCGTGCACCCCTAAGCTTCGGCGCCGTGTTTCAGCCCCGGACATTTTCGGCGCGGGGCTTCTCGACTAGTGAGCTATTACGCACTCTTTGAACGCTTGGCTGCTTCTGGGCCAACGTCCTAGCTGTCTTCGAAGCCCCACATCCTTCCCCACTTAACACGCACTTCGGGGCCTTAGCTGTAGGTCTGGGCTCTTTCCCTCTCGACCGCCCGACTTATCTCGTGCGGTCTGACTCCCGCCCGCTCCCAGCGCGGCATTCGCAGTTTGCTAACCTTCGGTAGGCTTTGACGCCCCCTAGGGTATGCAGTGCCCTACCTCCGCCTGGGCCGGCACGGGGCTAGCCCTAAAGCTATTTCGGGGAGAACCAGCTATCTCCGGGTTCGGTTGGAATTTCTCCCCTACCCGCACCTCATCCCCGCCCTTTTCAACGGACGTGGGTTCGGCCCTCCACTGCCTCTTACGGCAGCTTCAGCCTGGGCACGGGTAGATCACCCGGTTTCGGGCCTGCCGCTGCTGACT